>CALAJG010000210.1 GCA_937923375.1 uncultured Leucothrix sp. | reverse complement strand
ATCGCCACATCTTCGAGCGCATAACCATTCAAATCATCACCGATAACTTCAACGATTTTGTCACGGAAGCCAATACGGTCATCAAACAGCTCGACGAAGTCCATTTGCTTACCCACAGTCTTCAAGGCTTCAGCAAACTTTGCATTAAATAGTTCGTTAACAGCGCCTTTATCAGAGGCGCGATCCACACCAATGGCCTTGGCAACCTTCAATACATCATCTTGGGTTTCATTAACGCGAAGGTAAAACGCAACGCTGATATCTGCACGGATATTGTCTTTACAAATCAAACCATCTTTGTTCTTCCGATCAATTTCTAGCGTGATCAAAGATACTTTCATTAATTCTTTTTTATTGATGACAGGCCAAACGATTCCACCGGTGAATTTCACTTTTGGCATGTTGCTCATGTCATTGATAATCAGTGCCCAACCCTGAGGCACTTTGACGTAAAGTCGAGTAATTGCGAATAAAACGCAGATAACAATTAGAGCGATAATACCGACGACAACGAGTGTCATGATTGAAAGTGTACCCATAGCGATGTCCCTGAAAAAAGATTAGATTTGTTGTTTGATATTGAGTGCCGTTATTTGCGGCAGGTCATAGAGCATCTCAGTTTGCAAAGATGCGCTAGAGAATATTATTTTGCGGCTGTAACTTGGTAAAAACCGGTTGCCTGATCCAAGCTTTGTAGTCTTACCGAATCGCCCCTAGCGATTGTGTTTTCTTCAGCGCAACGTATTTTTAGTATTAGTCCTGCGCCACCGTCTTGTAACACGGCTTCCCCCACTGTTGCGGTGACTTTGCCACTACGCACTTTTGCATACTGGCCAATTAGGTCTTTAGCCTGCTTTTCCGGCTGTTTTTTGAAAATGGACTTAAACGGCTGTAGCAATGGCGAAACAATGATTGCTGAAACAACGGGTGCAAGTAGCAAAATCCATGCGCCAATAGCGATTTGTACCCAGCCTGAAGGTAGCATTGGATAAATAAAGTATACGGCCAAAAAGCTAATTACCCATGAGGCTAAGATTATAAAAGAGAGGCTGATAGTTAAGGGTATGCCATCTAGTTTGAATTTAGACAGTAATCCGCTAACGCTGATTGAAGATTCACCGACATCAAGGTCGGTATCTAAGGCAATATCGCCTTCTGAACTTTCAAAGTCGCCTAGTCCAAAACCTGCAACTAGCCAATAAAGAAGTACCAGAACCAAAAGGCCACTGAAAAATACGGTTGGGAATGTGAATATACCAGCGATGAAACCGCCCACTAAAGTCTCCTATTTTATTGTTTTATATCGTTTTTTATAGTATCAGGTTTTCTTTATGCTTGCATGTGTTTTCGGCCATTTAGCTTGAATTTGGTAGTGGATAATCTAGCATAAACCCTTAAACACTCCCTGAATCTGTCAATGGTGTGTTCTAATTTATGTAACCGCCTTGCTTGCTATTCGAATAGGCCTCTGCGTCCGTTAAAATGAGTAATGAATTTCATGAGAATCGACAAATTATTTGAGCTGCAAGGTGACTTTTTTGCACGTTACCCGGATGGCTTTGATGACGAAGCCATCATGAAAATTCGTAAAAAACACAACCTTGATAAGTTAGCTGCTCAGGCGCAAGAGGCCTTTGCTGAAACAAAGTTTGGACTCCCTGAATCGATCATTCAACACATGATTCTGACTGTCTCTCGTTCCTCAATGGTTTTCATGTTTGATAGGTTAAGGTTTCGTGATGGGGTCGGAGCACTTTCTCCAATAGAGCGAGAGCGCTTGGTAGAGGCATTGTTTGACCGACTACATGGTAATAAAGAGAGAGGCTTTGACCAAATGCTAGATCAGCTCATCAAACTAAAATTGGGTTCTTGGTCAATGATCAGCGCGATTCCCTACTACTATGATATGCAGGAAAACTGGTTTATCAAACCCAGTGTCACCAAGTCGGTTTTGAAATATTTTGAGATGGATAAAGAGCTGGTTTACAAGCCGCGACCTTCGTTTGAGTTTTACCGAGACTACAGTGATTTTCTGACAAACCTTCGTGATGAAGCAGACCCCAAGCTAAGTCCAAGTAATGGCGCATTTACGGGGTTTTTGATGATGACAATCAGTCGTTGAGAGTCTAAATTCGAAATTGGTTTTTATTGATGATCGGGATGATTCTCATCGCGGAAGGTTTTGGAGAGCACATTCCAAAAGGTTAAGGGGCTATCGAAGGAACCATAAAGTATTGGCTATAGGTTTGTCATCGAACTAGAATTCACCCCTGCTGTCCTAGAGTTAATTCATCAGTACCTCTAGTTACAGGAGGGTGTACTAGGCCATCGAGACTCCCAATGAAAATACTAAGTAATAAAATCCCGTTTCTTATAATTATTGCGCTTTTACTGCTAACGGCTTCGGGTTGCGCCACGGTAAAAAAGACTGCCGCCATCAACCTGCTCGTGCCAAAAGATGGTTTTACCAAGCAGCAAATTAGCTACGGTAGCGACAAGCAGCAGTCGTTTGACCTGTACCTGCCTAAGACGAAAACGCCAAAAATACCTGTGGTGTATGTGTACGGAAGCGCTTGGCGGAAGAAGTTTAACAAAGCAGACTTTGTGTTTGTTGCTCAAGCACTTACCAGTCTTGGTCATCCAGTAATCGTGCCAGAGCATCGACGCTTTCCCGAAGTTAAATTTCCTGTTTTTGTAACTGACGTAGCCGATGCGATTAGCCACATTGATCATCATAACGTAGGACTTACAAAGCCGTTTACCGATTATATTCTGATGGGGCACTCCTCCGGTGCTCACACCGTGGCCTTGCTGGCGACTGACCCAAGTTACTTGCGTCAGCGCAATATAAAGGCACGCTTAAGCGGTCTCATTGCCATGTCTGGACCTTACGATTTACCGTTGGATGATACTGAAGTCGCGCCTATTTTTAGTACGGCAACCGCACAACGCGCGAATCCAGTGCTAAATGTGCGTAGAGGAATGCCACCTACTTTGTTACTGCACGGCTTAGCTGACCCTCGCGTGCCGTCCTATCATACGACCCGATTCAGAGACGCGTTGTTAAAAAATGGGAATTCTGTGACTACGCGACTTTATCCTGGTGTTGATCATGAAAAATTACTCGGCGGGATTGCCGCGCCGTTGCGTTTTATGAGTAATAGTTTTGTGGATGTCCGCAGGTTCTTGGAGCGTTTTTGAATTGTTTGATTCCATTTCATATCATTATCCCGAGCTTCCCTTTTTAGGAAAGGCTCGGGACAGAGATTACCATTGTGCCCCATAGTTGGATAAGCCCATATTGCCCTTGCCAGAGATAGAAGGTCAATTATTGAGCCGATTGAAAAACATAACCTGTGATTCCTTCATCTTTCCAGCCCAGAGATATGAGCACTCTCTGTTCATTAGCGTCAAGCGTCCAATGATGTGCCCCGCTGTAACGATTGTACAGTCTGTAAAGGGGCATTGAATTACTCACTTGGGTTTTAAAGAGATAAGCCGTGACGCCTTCTTGATTCCAGCCTTGAGCTCCTAAAACTCTGTACTCTTCGGGAGAGGTCGTCCAGTGGTGCTGGCCTGAGTGTTTATTATACAGTCTGAGCCAGGCAACGCTTGTTTGTTCTTCAATAGCTGTTGGACTGTTATAAACATAAAAAGCGATATTTTCTTGTTTCCAGCCAAAGGATGCCAATGCGTTGTATTCATACTCACTGTCTGTGAGAAGATGTTTGCCATTGCCGGGGTAATAAAGGCGATACATCGGGGTAATTTTTGGCGCTTCAGGTTCTACATTTTCTTCTGTTGCTACTTCAACTTTATAAAGAAGGTTTTGTTTTATCCAAGGGGTGCCCCAGAGTTCTATAACAAATAGGTGCCCTTGGTTGTTGGTACCAACGACTTTTGGATTGATCAGGCTAATATCCATTTCTATACTGGATGTCGTGCCAGCCACATTGATCTTACTAATTATTCCTTGGTTGTAGTAGTTATCAAGTCGACTACGAGTAAAATATATGTTTCCAGCATTATCTACGACCAGACTGTCTGGTGCGACGTTATCCTCGATGCTGGTAATTATTCCGGCGGTATTTATTCTAAGTAGATGGCCTTCACTGGAGTTGTTGGGTCCGCCAGTAACTCCAACTAATACATTTCCATGCTTATCAATGGCTAGACTAATGGGATGAAATATTGCATCAACTGCAGGGCCGTTGTTACCCGAATATTCGACTTCTGGGGCCCAATTTAACCCTGAATTAGAGCCTGCTATTCGAGTAAACTGACCAGATGCATTAACTTTTAGCACTCGATTGCGATCCAAAAGGTATAGATTTCCTTCCCGATCTACTTCGATATCTCCTAAGTCGACAGAAATTGAGGTTGCGTCTCCGAAGTCGGTGTCATCTGTAAAATTTTGAGTACCATTTCCAACAACGGTTGTTATGTATCCAGCAGTATCTATTTTGCGGATGCGAAAACTTCCTATGTCAAAGAAGTAGAGATTGCCATTGTTATCGATAGTGGGATACGCAACAGTAATGTTAGCGTTTGTAGCAAGAATGTTGTCCCCGTTAAAAGCTGATTCGCCAGTGCCCGCGATAGTGGTAATAACACCGGAGGTGTCAATTTTCCTGATACGTCGGTTGCCACTGTCTGCTATGTACAAGTTGCCTTCGCTATCAGACACAGCGCCACTAGGCGTTCTTAATCGAGCGTTTACAGCCAGGTCACCGTCACCCGTAAATATGAGTGAATCAAATGGCAAAGGGGAGTCAACGCCAGCTACCGTGGTAATGATATTGTTATCTACTTTTCTAATACTGGAATTGCCCATATCAGCGATGTAAATTTTTCCCATGGCGTCAACTGCGACATCGGTTGGCCTAAACAACTGAGCATCGGTTGCTGAGCCACCATCACCTGTTTTTAATGGGGCGACTATAAGATAGGTTTCATTGCCGGCAACCGTTGAGATAATTCCTTGCGTGTCTACTTTACGTATTTTGAAGCGTTCAAACTCGCTGATAAATAGATTGCCCATATTATCAACAAAAATTCCTTTAGGAATAATGCTAACAGAAGTAGCTTGTTCTCCGTCAGGCGAAGGCCATAGCCAAAATTTTGGCTGCTCTGTATTATTCCCAGCTACTGTCTCGTAGTTGTTTGAAGGCCCGTCTTTTACGACTCGGTTCTTTTCGGCAATATAGACAGTGTCGGCTTCACCTCCAGCTAAACCCTTAATTTCAGAACGTTCTGCGTTAGTCGGAGTGATAGACGATTCTGTTCCAGAGATACCTCCCTGCCTCTTGTAGACCTTATACCTCGTGCTGTAGTAGAAGTTATCTGCACGATCAAATGATATTCCCGTAAACCTACCTCCATCGATTGTGCAAAGCTTGGTGGAAATGATGCCTGCTTCATCAATAGTACGGATGCAGTCATAGTGTCCGATACTGATTGGTGTCGACTCAAGAAAATATAAACGGTCCTTAGAATCTAGCGCCAAGTCACCGGGTGACGCTAATCGTGCATTGACTGCCAAGCCGCCATCGCCGTTAGCCCAAGATGTGCCAATAGTCCCTGTCCCTGCGACTATAGACAGAATGCCTTGCGGGTTCACTTTGTAAATACGGTGGTTTTCTGAGTCAGAATAATAAAAGTTACCTTGACTATCTACCTCGACGTTGTTGGCTCGAGCATCAAAAGTGGTGGCTAATTGACCATCGTCTACTGAAGGAGCCGTTCCGCCTCCTGCAACTATAGTGATATCGCCAAAAGCAGCGAAAGTGTTAGTTGGTAAAAGGGAGCAGAACAACCATGAGGCAAAAGCGAAAACAAGCGATGTATTGGTATTTTTTTTCATGATAGCTCCAGGCAATAAGTTGCGGCCAAGCTAACATAGTATACATGATAAACTAGATTGCTTTGCCTTTTTATGGGCGCTTATGGTCTTTAATTGGGCAGTTAGTGTGAAAAGTCTGCATTAATTGCTATTTACTAGTCCGACTCAAAAACATAGCCAGCCACTCATCCATCCAGCCTAAAGAAACCAAGCCGGCCTTCTCATTTGGGTCTACCGTCCAGTGATGTGAACTATTATTTGCGTTGTAAAGTCTGAATAACGGTACTGTTCCATCGATCTGCGATTCAAACAAATAGCCTGTTACACCTTCCTTTACCCAGCCCAATATACCGAGAAACTCATATTCTGCGTTAGATGCTGTCCAGTGGTGCAAGCGGGTAAATTTATTGTAGAGTCTCAACCATGGAGTGCTTGTTTGACTTTCGACAATCACTGATTGGTTGTACATATAAAATGGTGCGCTAAATAGGCACAGCTTTTATGCTCCTATAAGCCAATTGGTAAATAAAACACTAACTCAAAACGATCATCATCAGCTAAAAACTGGTTTTTACTGTATCTGGCAAAAGCGGGTGTAGTGCGGGCCACATAGCCTGACTTTGGTAACCATTCCTCCCATATTTTGCTTATCCTTGGAAGCAATTCACCAAACCTACCTTCCACCTTGAAAGCAGCATGTATACCGCCCGGTATTGACACGCTATTAATGCGTCCCCTGCGAGTGACAGGCTTATCAATGCCTACGCAAGCCACATAATGACATTGCTCCAAAGGCACTAATGCTGGGTTTGAATGATGCAGGCCAATTTGAACCTCCAACGATCGTCCTTCACTTTCTGCCCAAGCGCTAAGCATTTGCCATGTGTAACGAATGGAGCGTCCGTAGCCGGTGTGGCGAATATAGGCCACTTCACAAGGCGGCAGATTGACAATGTCAGGTGTAGGTAGACTAAGAGTGTCTGAACGCTGATAGGCTAAGCGGATTTCAGGATTAGACAGATAATAACGCTGTTTTTGATAACGAGTTCCTGATCGCCATTTAGCCGGTGGTATCCCATAAACTTCACGAAATGCACGGCTAAAGGATGAAAGCGACTGAAATCCACAGTTCTGTGCTACTTCCAGAACATTCAGTTGTGGGGAAAATATTAATTGGTTGGCAGCGGCTTCTAAACGAACTTTTCGAATGTATTGGTGGAGTGACTGACCAACTACTTGCTTGAATAATCTATGGAAGTAATGTTCTGAGTATGCGGCTATTTCAGCCAGTCTTTTGGCATGTAAATCTGCAGTGATATCACGATGGATAACACTGAGTATTTCGTTGATTCGGTAGCTGTGATCAGCGCTTTGCATCCTTCCAGATTAGCAGTTCATAACATGATAAGACAAACATCATGACATGAATGGACAAATGAGAATGATTGTCTCAGTGTAATCTGAGAACTCCACTGACAAGGAGTAACCGTGATGACACCTGCAAAGCACCTGACTAGAATCAAGCCATCCTACATTCGAGAGATTTTAAGTGTTGTTGCCAAAGACGACATTATCTCACTAGCTGGAGGGCTGCCTTCACCTGAAACCTTTCCTCTTCAAATGATTGCAGAAGCTGCTTCAGAAATGACAACGGATAAGAGCCTTTTTCAATACGCAACAACCGCTGGTTACCAACCACTAATAGAATTTGTAAAAGCCAGATACCAAGTGCCCGAAACGCATGATGTGTTGATTACAACGGGGTCACAGCAGGGAATAGATCTTTGTGCTCGGGTGTTTTTAGATAGAGGCGATAAGGTGATTGTGGAAAGCCCAGGTTATCTCGGGGCATTGCAGATATTTGCTGTGGCACAGGCAGAAATATTATCTGTAAATCAAAAACCTGACGGGCCCGATTTAGAGCAGTTAGAAAGGCATTTTCAGGTGGGTGATGTAAAGTGTTTTTATGCGGTACCAGACTTTCATAACCCTACTGGATGCTGTTGGTCATTGGAAAAACGTCGGGCAGTAGCTGACTTATGCATTCGTTATGAGGTGCTATTTATAGAAGACGCACCGTATCGAGCGATACGTTTTAGTGGCGAGGATTTGCCTACTGTTTCTTATTATTGCTCTGATCATTCGATATATTTGCAATCTTTTTCAAAAATGATCTCGCCGGGTTTGAGAGTGGCAGCGCTCATAATACCCAAGCGTTGGATGTCCTATTTTGATAAATTGAAACAGGCTACAGATTTACATACCAGCTTACCATCGCAGTTCCTCGCTTTTAAAATTTTAAGTAATTCTGGGTTTGATCAGCATCTAAAAAACACTATTAATCTATATGGAAATCAGTATCGAGCATTAGCAAAGGAGCTGGAAAGTTTAGGTCGT
>CALAJG010000209.1 GCA_937923375.1 uncultured Leucothrix sp. | reverse complement strand
CCTCAGTTCACCACAACCACAGACAATTAATGATGCTGTAGCGGTTCTCAGCCAAGCATGGCATGCGCAAAATATCCCACAGATATTAGAAACACTGTCGTTCACTCGTAATTCAACTGGAAGGCAAAAGCTAGTCAGCCTACTACAGGCAAAAACAGGAAAAAGCTTTGGGACCGATATGAACCAGTGGTATTCCTGGTTATGGAACCAGCCTGAAGCGATATCGGGGGATTACGCCAATTATAAGGCGGATGTGTACCGGAATATTGACCCCAAGTTTGATCGCTATTTTCGCAATCGTCAGGCCTCAGCACGGATTCGGTTAGATGAAATTCGCTGGGGTGGCGTCGTGCAGGATGGCATACCGCCACTGCGAAGTCCCAAGATGCTATCGGCGAATCAAGCCAATTATCTTGAAGATAGTAATGTGGTATTTGGTATTGAAATTAATGGCGATGCGCGTGCCTACCCTAAGCGGATATTGGCGTGGCATGAGATGTTTGTTGATACGGTGGGTGGGGTTGAAATAGCAGGTGTTTACTGCACGTTATGTGGCACGGTTATTCCTTACAAAACCACGTTCAAAGGTAAACGGCACAATCTTGGCACCAGTGGTTTTCTCTATCGTTCAAATAAATTGATGTACGACAAAGCCACGCAGTCGCTGTGGAATACTATTAAGGGTGAGCCTGTGCTAGGGCCTTTGGTAGATAAAGGAATCGCGCTTGAGCATTTGAGGGTGGTAACGACTAGCTGGGGTGAATGGAAACGCAGGCACCCTAATACCACCGTGCTTTCACCAGATACCGGGCATCAGCGTGACTACGGTGAAGGTGCTGCCTATAACCAGTATTTCGCTACGCATGAGCTGATGTTTAACACGCCGTTTGATGATAAGCGTCTGAAAAATAAACAGGAAGTATTAGCGTTACGCTTCCCTGCGTCACCAAAACAACAGCTTGCAATCGATACGGCCTTTTTGAATAAGAACCCTCTGTATAAGAATAATGTGGGTCGGCAGAAACTATTGATTCTGACAGATAGGTCGGGGGCGAACCGAGTTTATGATCCTAAAGGGGTGAATTTTGTCAGCTATGATCGTGATAGCACGGTGACTGATAGCCAAGGTAATCGTTGGATTTTATCGGAAAGTGATCTGACTTCGCAGCGAGATGGTCAGCGTTTGGTCGCTCTGCCATATCATCGAGCCTTTTGGTTTGGTTGGCATGCAACGTATCCAGAGACGCGACTGATCAAATAAACTTCTGATGTGATGTAGAGTGAAGGTGACCTATGCTGTCGTGCCTCCTGGCTTTTTTACTGTGTCATTTTTATGAGCCAGCTCGCCCAGCACATAGGTTGCCGCAATAGCGCGATCATCACCCAGCATCATTAAGCTGAACAGCTTTTCATGAAGATCCTTGCAGTGCTTAACTCGCCGTTCAATCAGCGGCGTAGCGGCGAGATCCAAGACGGCAAAGTCAGCCTCTTTGCCAACTTCGAAATTGCCAATCTTGTCATCAAGGTAAAGCGCTTTTGCACCACTTAGCGTTGCAAGATACAAGGCTTGAAAAGCTGAGAGTTTTTTCCCTAACATTTGCGTCACTTTATACGCTTCACTACTCGTTTCTAATAAGCTAAAGCTCGTGCCACCGCCTACATCGGTTCCGAGGCCGACTCGAACATCATGTTTGTTCATGTCATCGTAATCGAACAACCCGCTACCAATAAATAAATTTGACGTTGGACAAAACGCTGCCGCAGCGCCGGTTTGCGCCATACAGTGTTTGTCTTCTTCATCCAGGTGAATGCAGTGTGCAAGTACTGAACGGGGCTTCAGTAGTTTGTATTGTTGGTAAACATCCAGATAGCTGCGACTTTCTGGAAACAGCTCACGGACCCAGGCGACTTCGTCTTTGTTTTCTGCAACGTGCGTATGCAGATAAACATCAGGGAATTCTTCCAGCAGCCGGCCTGCTTTAGCCAGCTGTTCACTGCTGGATGTTGGGGCAAAGCGTGGCGTCACGGCATACAGCAGGCGATCTCTGCCATGCCATTTTTCGATGAGCCGTTTGCTGTCGGTATAAGCGGTTTCTGGCGTGTCCTGAAGGTAGTCGGGACAGTTGCGGTCCATCAGCACCTTACCTGCGATCATGCGCAAGTTGCGCCTTTGAGCCTCCTCAAAGAATGCATCCACAGATTCGGGATGAACGGTACCAAAGACTAAAGCAGTGGTGGTGCCATTGCGCAATAATTCGTTCAGAAAAAAACCAGCCACATCACGGCCATGTGCGTGATCTGAAAATTGGCTTTCGGTAGGGAAGGTATAGGTCTCTAACCATGTCAGCAGCTGCTCGCCATAGGAGGCAATCATATCGCTTTGCGGATAATGCACGTGCGTGTCTATCATCCCGGGAATAATTAGCTGATCAGGGTATTCGACGATTACGCAGTCTGCAGGCAATGTTTTTAGCAAAGTGCTGGCGGGACCTCGTTCAGCGACTAAACCGTCCTTAACGACTAACAGCCCGTCTTTTATAAACTCAATCTGTGCGGATGCTTCATAATTTAGGGTATCGCCCGGGTCATCTAATAAGTGCAAGATGTCGGCGCGAAACGCTTTCATCCCTAGTGTTTTTGTCGAGTTCATAAGCCACTGCTAGAGTTGTTTTTTTCGGGTGGAATATACAGGATAACAATGGCTTGGGCATCTTTTGGGGCGTAAAATTATTTACTAATGTGCTGATTAAATTGCCTAAAGCCAAAACTCTACTATCCCAAAAAAGGCGTAGTATGGTAGCGTTAGTTAAAACAATTGAACCTGCCAGTTCAAGCCAATAAAAAGGAGGTCGAGTTGCAATTATCACAAAAGTCTCAAACAGTGGGCTCTATACATTTTCTCCTGAATGGTGAGGCCGTAAGTGTCAGTGACGTAGCTCCGACCGCTACCGTATTGAATTATCTACGTGAAGAGAGGGCCTGCACTGGAACCAAAGAGGGTTGTGCCGAAGGTGACTGTGGTGCATGTACCGTTGTGCTTGCTGAGTTAGATAATGATGAGCTGAGCATGAAATCGGTGAATGCTTGCATCCAGTTTGTGCCAACACTACACGAGAAAGCAGTTTATACCGTGGAATATTTGCGCCAGCAAAGTGGTGAACTGCATCCTTCACAGCAGGCAATGGTTGATTGTCACGGTTCACAATGTGGCTTTTGTACACCGGGTTTTATCATGTCGCTATGGGGTATTTATAATGATCATCAAGTACTTGGGACCAAGGCAAATAAGGAAGAGGTACGCAGTGCACTGACAGGGAATTTATGCCGTTGTACCGGCTACAGACCGATACTTGAAGCGGCTGAGAAAATGTTTGAATTGCCTGAGGTGTCGTTCGATCACGACGGTTTAAAACGTGATTTGCAAAAATTGCGGGCTCTATCCAATGAAGAGGGTTTAGGCTCAGATAACATCAATACGGATGGCGTTTCATCTACTTCATTAAGCTATGAATATAACAACGAGCACTTCTTTGCCCCTAGAACACTAGACGAGCTATTACAATTGAAATCTCAGTACCCCGAAGCCACAGTACTGGCTGGCGGTACTGATGTTGGATTATGGATAAACAAACAGTTCAGAGATCTGCCGACCCTCATTTATATTGGTGAAGTGGCTGAACTCAAGCAGTGCAATAAAACGGAAAACGGGTTAACCATTGGTGCGAGTGTCACCCTTACCGATGCATACAAAGCAATCAGTGAACTTTATCCGGAAATGGATCAAATGTGGGAGCGTTTCGCCTCGCAACCTATCCGCAATATCGGAACGTTAGGCGGCAATGTCGCGAATGGCTCACCGATTGGCGATTCTATGCCAGCGTTAATTGCGGTTGGTGCGACAGTAACATTGCAGAGTGTTGGCGGCTTGCGCGAAATGCCACTGGAGGATCTTTATCTCGACTACATGAAGAAAGATATGGGCGTAGATGAGGTTGTGGTTGCTGTCACATTGCCCATTCCAGCTAAGTTCCAACGGTTCCGCTGTTATAAACTATCCAAACGATATGACTCTGATATTTCGGCGGTGTTTGCTGCAATTGCTATAGAATTAGACGAAAATAAGGTTAGCCACTGTAAAGTAGCCTTTGGTGGTATGGCCGCCACGCCGAAACGCGCCAGCCACTGTGAGCAGTCCATTATAGGCTCTGCTTGGAATGAAACCACGGCTAAACAGGCGATGCAGCTTCTTAAGAAAGACTACCAGCCCCTGTCAGATATGCGCGCCAGCGACAGCAATCGTATGCAGTCAGCAATGAACTTACTCTATCGTTTTTATCTTGAAACGCGCCTGGATAGCCCTTTGCAAAAAGAGCAGCTCGATGTGTTTAGCACCGCTGGAGGAGTAGTCTGATGCCAGAGATTTTCTCAGCTAAAGTAACTAAGAAAACGGCTCACGCTTCGCATCCCCATGAATCAGCTGAGTTACACGTTTCAGGCGAAGCGATTTACACCGATGATATTCCAGAGCTAGCCGGTACGTTACATGCCGCGCTGGGTCTAAGTCAGAAGGCACATGCCAGTATCGTCTCAATGGATTTTACGGAAGTATTAGCAAGTTCCGGTGTTGCTGCGGTGCTGACCGCTGACGATATTTTAGGCCGCAATGACTGTGGCCCGATTATTCATGATGATCCGATCCTGGCGGAAGGCGTCGTGCAATACATTGGCCAACCCATGTTTGTGGTGGTAGCCGAGTCCCAGTTGCAAGCCCGTCGCGCAGCTGCAAAAGCCACTATTTCATATGAAGACTTACCGGCAGTGTTGACGCATCAAGAGGCACGCGAAAGGCAATCTTCAGTCGTTCCTGAGCTGAAGCTGGTCAGGGGTAATCCTGCAGCAAAGTTAGCCGCTGCCCCCCATCGTACCAAAGGCACATTTGAGGTCGGAGGTCAGGAGCAGTTCTATCTGGAAGGTCAGATTTCCTATGCGATACCTAAAGAAAACAAGCAGTTACTGATTCATTGCTCCACGCAACACCCTACCGAAATGCAGCACATGGTGGCGCATGCACTCAATCTTGAATTCAATCAGGTAGTGGTGAAAGTGCGCCGCATGGGTGGAGGTTTTGGTGGAAAAGAGTCGCAATCGGCCTTGTTTGCCTGTGTAGCTTC
Organism: uncultured Leucothrix sp.; assembly: GCA_937923375.1. GTDB lineage: Bacteria > Pseudomonadota > Gammaproteobacteria > Thiotrichales > Thiotrichaceae > Leucothrix. The sequence continues at coordinate 3,831 of CALAJG010000209.1, read as the reverse complement.
CTTGTGTACTTATCATCTTAAGCGTCCGGTAAAGCTGCGTTTGGATCGCGATGATGACTTTATGGCGACCGGTAAGCGCCACTGTTTTTATCATGAGTTTGATGTGGGCTATGACGATAATGGCAAGATCCTCGCGGCTAAGATTGATATGACGTCCCGTGCAGGATTTTCAACGGATTTATCGCCACCAGTGGCTACGCGTGCGGTCTGTCACTTTGATAATACTTACTACCTAAGCGACGTTGAGATAGGCGCGCTGTGTGCAAAAACTAATACCCAATCCAATACGGCATTTCGGGGGTTTGGTGGGCCACAGGGCGCGATTGCGATTGAGTATGTGATTGATAATATTGCACGCGATCTGGGTAAAGATCCTTTAGAGGTTCGTCGACTTAATTATTATGCTGCGAGCGCAAGCAGCTTAGAACAAGATGGTGTATTAAGCGCTAAGATTAGCGATACAAGAGACACAACGCCGTACGGCCAGCAGGTCAAAGATAATGTCATTCACGAATTGACTGATCAACTCATTGAGTCCAGTGAGTATCAGCAGCGACGAGATGCAATTTGGGAATTCAATCAGTCCAGCCCAATACTCAAAAAAGGCATCGCACTAACACCTGTAAAGTTTGGAATTTCCTTCAACGTAGTGCATTTCAACCAAGCGGGTGCCTTGGTGCATATCTATACCGATGGATCGATTCTGGTGAATCATGGCGGTACTGAAATGGGGCAGGGGTTGAATACAAAAATAGCCCAAGTCGTCGCCAATGAACTTGGCGTGAGTTTGAGTGCGGTGCGAGCAACCGCAACCGATACCAGCAAAGTGGCCAATACGTCAGCCACCGCTGCCTCTTCAGGTGCAGATCTAAACGGAAAAGCCGCCGAAAATGCTGCCAGAACGTTACGTCTCAGACTATCGGAGCTAGCCGCTCAGCAACTCGGTGGTGTTGCCGAAGCTGTAGTGTTTAGCGGGGATCAGGCCTCAGTCAACGGCCAATCCATAGCGTTCAATGACCTGGTGGCACAGGCATATTTGCAACGTATCCAGCTTTGGTCGGATGGTTTTTACAAAACACCCAAGCTGAAGTGGGATCAGAGTGCATTGCAGGGCAGCCCATTCTACTATTTTGCCTACGGTGCCTCGGTGTCAGAGGTGATAATTGACACCTTGACTGGCGAGTGGAAATTGCTACGCGCGGACTTGCTGCACGATGCGGGCAACTCGATTAATCCTGCGCTGGACAAGGGGCAGGTAGAAGGGGCATTTATTCAGGGAATGGGGTGGTTGACGTGCGAGGAGCTGTGCTGGAATGCAGAGGGCAAGCTAACCACCCACGCGCCGTCGACCTACAAAATTCCTGCGGTGAATGATTGTCCGGATGATATGCGGGTAGAGCTGTTTCACAACCCGAATCATGAGGAAACGATACTGCGCTCTAAAGCCGTTGGTGAGCCGCCACTGTTGCTGTCGTTCTCGGTGTTCTTTGCGATTCGTGATGCAATTGCGAGCGTGGGTGGCTACCAGCATAATCCGCCACTACAGGCACCAGCTACTCCAGAGAGAATTCTGGATGCGGTAATGAAAACTAAGGCTTTAAGCACAGAATGAGCCAATGGCCAGAAAGCCTGCTGGGGCTTATTGTAAGAGGCAAGCCTTCGATCCTGATCACCATCGTTGACGCCAAAGGCTCGGTGCCGCGTGGTGCCGGCACGAAGATGATCGTCACTGAGCAAGGGATTCATTACGGTACGATAGGCGGTGGAAACTTAGAGTATCAATGCATTGCGATGGCACGAGAGCGTTTATCGCTGGATTCAAAAGGTAATGCTGAAAGTGGCGAGTGGTTGCGCAGGACACATCGTTTTCCATTAGGTGCAAGCCTTGGTCAGTGTTGTGGCGGGATGGTCATCGTTTTATTTGAGTATATTGAGGCAGTGGAACCTGAGTGGCTAACTTACCTGTTAAAACATAAAGCTGATCGCGTAAAAGTAGAATTGATCACGCCGCTAAATAATCCACAGGAAGCTAAACGAATCAATGCAACTCCATCTTTAAGTTCACAACCCACCGAGTCAAAGCAAGATACTGATTATTTGATTGAAGTGATTGAAGCCAGTAATTTCAATATTGTAGTGTTTGGTGCCGGCCATGTGGGTCGGGCACTGACCCATGTGTTGTCTGGCGTCGAGTGCGAAGTGACTTGGGTAGATAGTCGAGCAAATGAATTCCCCAAACAGATCCCTGAGAATGTCACAAAAACAGTCGACCCTAGTCCTGAAGATCTTGTTGACACAGCGGTAAACGGAAGTTATTTCATCGTGTTGACGCACAGTCACCGCTTGGATCAATTGCTATGCGAGAGGATATTAAAGCGAGGCGATTTCCGTTTCTGTGGTCTGATTGGCTCGCAGTCCAAGCGCAGGAAGTTTGAACATCGCATGCGTGACAAGGGTTTTTCAGAGCAGCAAGTGGCAAGGCTGACCTGCCCGATCGGTATCCAAAATCTCAGTGGAAAGCAGCCCGGACACATCGCAATTGCCGTGGCTGCTCAGTTATTAGAGTTGCATGAGTCTGGTATTTAATCGATACAAAGTGGAGGTTGTGCGACACCATTTTTCATTTCAGCAAAGCAGCCGAAGGGTTGATTGGTGGTTTGGCATTGCCCAATCATTTTCGTGCTGTCTTTTTCGTCAACTATAGCTAGGCAGCGCTCTTCACATTGGCTGCTATCAGTACAACTTTTACCGGCATCTTTAGTTTTCAATACACAGGCCAGGCTTCCTGCAAGGCCAACTTGCTTCCACTGACCACCTGCCTTGGTGCAGTCGGCTTCACTACTAATTGGGCCTTTCGGCTTACTCTTTGGGGAGTTGCTTGCTGTGTTGTTGCAGGCCGCTAAGACCAAAGAAATCGCTACGAGAGCAATCGGTGTAAACAGTAAACTTTTCATGATTTCATGCATCCTTTTATGAAATTCAGATTTTGGTTGTTTTTTCGATCACCTTAAGTATAGAAGAAAACTGCAGCCCGTCTATATGAAACTTTCCTCATTCAGCCGCGGTTCTAAGCAAACTTGAGAAAATAGCTAATTGGTTATGCCTATTTGCAAAATAATTTAGAGGTTTTCTTATGATGTTCGGCAGTAAGCAGTTCAAATGGTTAGGTGTTTTTCTGATGCTTCTAATCACTAGCCAGGTGTTTGGTCACGGCATGTCAGACGCTGAAAAACAAGCAATCACAGAAGGTGGAAACCTACGCTATTTGCAAATTGGTATCACTCATATGCTGACTGGTTACGATCATCTGGCTTTTGTGTTCGGTGTCGTGTTCTTCCTCACCAAGTTCAAAGACATTATCAAATACGTTACTGCGTTCACGATCGGCCACAGTATTACGTTAGTCATCGCCACCTTCTTGGCAATCAAAATTAACTACTATCTGATTGATGCGATTATCGCCTTAAGCGTGGTTTACATTGCCTTTCATAATCTTGGCGGCTTTAAGAAATACTTCGATAGCGAAGCTCCAAATATGCTGACAATGATTTTTGGTTTGGGCTTGATCCATGGCTTGGGTCTGTCGACTCGCCTGCAACAGCTGCCGCTTAGCTACGACCGATCAGACATGTTGATGAATATTATTTCGTTTAATGTGGGAGTTGAAATCGGGCAAATCTGCGGCTTAGCCGTCATGCTGTTGCTGATCGCGGCGCTACGCAAAACCGCTATATTTGAGCGATTCTCAAAAGTAGCCAATGTGTTTTTGATCGTACTGGGCAGCATCCTGTTTCTTCAGCAAATGCACGGCTATGAGCACTCGACCAACGC
>CALAJG010000208.1 GCA_937923375.1 uncultured Leucothrix sp. | reverse complement strand
ACAAAATAACTGCCCCAAAGTTTTTTCTGTCCAGCTCAGTCCATGTTTTTCAACCAAGCCTATGAAATCCCATTGAGTATAACGGGATAGGGCAGATTTACAGAAATGGGGGTTATTCGATAGGTAAGCATCCGGCTCTGTGTAGAGGTTGGTAAAGTTGCAGCGACCACCGCCTGAAATGAGAATTTTCTTACCGGCTTTGTTAGCTTTTTCCAGAACTAGAACCCGTCGTCCTCGTTTGCCTGCTTCTATTGCGCACATTAGCCCAGCTGCGCCTGCACCGATAATAATGACATCGTACATATCTGAGGGATACCTGATAAACGGGGTTGGTGTTACTAGTAAGAAGCTTGGATAACTAACATTGGGTGCCGATGTTATCTATTATTAAGCAACGTATCAAATGGGCCCTAATATAAAAATTATACGGCATTGGTACATGCCGGTGTGTTCATCGAGCGTTTCGGTAGTACCCCTAATAATAGAACAACAATAATAAGTAGATTCATGGAGTTGAACATGGGCGATAATAATAAAATATTCCGTTTCAATAACGAAGAAACTGTTCCAACTTACACCATAGGCGCTGCCTTCACACTAGCAACCATCTTAGGGTTGATAGTCATTTCTGGAGTCCTGCTAAAGCCATATGAAGCACGTGAGGTTGTAGAAAGCCTGCATGAACGAATCATGATGGAAAAAGAATATCGCGATCTTAAGCGCATCGAGTATACAGCTGATAAAGTTGCGTTTTCAGCGCTCAGTGTTGAAAACTTTCCTGAAAGTACCATTTTGCCTGCACCTTCTTATGTTATTACACTGCCGACAGTGTTACCTACTGAAACAACCCAAAAAACAGACCGTGCAGAGAACTTTGACCGCGATGTAAAGTCGGATGAATACTGGAATAACCTGCAGGCTAGCATCAAAGGTATTAGTCCTGAACTGCCAGGTTCAACACCAGTAGTGCTGCCGCCTGTCGTAGTTGGTTCTGCGGACTAAATAAGCAACATCTTTTATTGATTGTGATTGGTTGAAAAGCTATTGCCACAGCTGGTGTAGTTTTTCAATCAATGTCTGCCTGATGCGCTCTTGTCGATCAATGTCTGTGATTGCCTGATTGTTACGGGAAGTCAGATAAAAAATATCCTCCGCTTCTTCGCCTAAGGTAGAAATTCGCGCTCCATGAATAATCAATCCTTCGCTATACAACACTTGGCTAATGCGCGTGAGTAAGCCTGGGCAGTCTGATGTATACAGTGTCAAAATGGTCTGTCCCTTAGTCTCATCCTGCTTAAAAGTGACTCGGGTAGGGACATCAAAGTGCTTTAATTTTCTCGGGATGCGGTAATAAAAAGGGGTCACCTCAAAGCGATCATTAAGGATGTTTTTCTTTATGGTTCCAAGAATTGCCGTTTGGTCACTATCGAGAGTGACCGGTTTACCTGATGCATTTAAAAAAGTAAGGGTGTCTAAAGCATAGCCATTCTTATTGATCATTAAGCCTGCTGCGACGATATTGATCTGCATTTGTTCCAGTGCAGAGCAAACCCTTGTGAATAAAGACTCTCGGTGTTTAGCATAGATAAATACCTGACTACTGCTGCGGCGCTCATCCTGCTTGATGCGAACAATTGGTTCATCATTTGCAGTCTGTATTTCTCTAATATGCCAGACTAATACATCCAAACTATATTGCAGTGGATAGTCAGGCGACATGCTGGACCAGAAGTTTTCACAGTGTTCTCTACTAATTCCTTGAGGCTCTAATTGATTAACTACCGAGTTTTTTCGCTCTGTAATGAGTTCATTGGCGGTCGGGGAGCTCGTCGAGGTTTGTTGCAGATAGCTTCGTGTTGCTTTGTAGAGCTCTTGTAGCAGTGAGTTTTTCCAATCTGTCAGTAGCGTAGGGTTGGTGCTACGGATGTCGCACACCGTCAATAAATAGAGGTAGTCAAGACGGTGTTGTATACCCACAAAGTTAGCAAAATTTTCAATAATATCTGGATCACTAATATCCTGACGTTGGGCGGTGGTGCTCATTGTTAAGTGGTGAAGCACTAACCAACTCACCAGTTTTGAATCATATTCATTCATGCCATGAGACTGGCAAAAATCCAGTGCATCGACAGCGCCCAGCTCAGAATGAGATCCCTTGCGACCTTTGGCAATGTCGTGAAATAACGCGGCAAGGTAAAGCACTTGTGGCTTTGGTATCCCCTCAAATACTTTACTTAGAAACGGGTATTTAGTTTGCCCTTCCTTAACACTTAATGTGCGGATGTGCCTGACCAGATTGAGCGTGTGATCATCTACCGTAAATGCATGAAACAAGTCGTATTGCATGCGCCCAACAATATTAGAAAATGCTGGAATGTAAGCCGCCATAACGCCATAGCGATTCATACGGCGAGTAACGAAAGTGATACCACTGGACTCGTTAAGAATATTCATGAATATCTTCTTATGTCGCTGATTGGCACGATAGTTATCGTCTATCAGGTGCAAGCTGTGGCGCAGGGCGCGAATGGTATCTGGCGTCAGTCCTTTAAGTCTGGGCTGGGTAATTTGTAAGGTATAAAAAACATCCAGCAATGTATGTGGATGCTGCTCAAATACTTCAGGGTGAGCAATGGCAAGGTAGTCGTCATCGTTGAGGTAAAGAGGTGTAATGTGACGCGAGGTGATGTTTGTTTTTGGCAAAAGACGTTGGCGTAATATACCAAGCACTACTTCATTCAGTCGTTCTAGTTCGGTGATTGTCCGATAATAGCGCTGCATGAACTGTTCAACAGATTCATTGTTTTCATCATTCTTATAACCAAAACTGTGTGCTAGGGAACGTTGATAATCAAACAGCAAGCGGTCTTCTTTGCGTTTTGCCAGTAAATGTAATGCAAACCTGACGGTCCAGAGAAATCGCTTGCCCTCTATCAGGGTGTCGAGTTCCGCCTGAGTCAGTAAGCTTTGTTCAGAAGACGAGTCTTCTAGTCTAGTGTTGTAAGCGCGTTCGGTTATCCAGTCGATCATTTGGATATCTCGCAAACCACCGGGGCCTTCCTTGAGGTTGGGCTCTACTCGATAGGCGGTATCACCATATTGTTTATATCGTTGTTTTTGCTCTTCAAGTTTGGCTTCAAAAAAATCTGTAGTTGACCAGAGTTGATCCGCAGTAATTTTTTGATGTAACTGGTCGAATAAAAATGGATTGCCAGTAATGTAACGTGACTCTATGAGGTTGGTAATGATAGTTAGATCAGCTGATGCTTCCTCAATGCATTGTTCGATTGTTCTCACGCTGTGACCGACTTCTAAACCTAAGTCCCAAAGGCTGGTTAGAAACTCAGAAAGCTTAATTTCTATTTCAGGAGATGGGTCTATTTCAAGGAGGAGAAGCAAATCAACGTCTGAACCCGGATGCATTTCAGCGCGGCCGTAACCACCGACGGCAATCAGAGTGATATTGCTATCTTTATCGAGGCCTGAAGTCGTCCAAAGCTCTGAGGCAATGTAATCAACCGTGTCACTACGCTGACGCAGTAATTGCGAAATGGGTACTTTATTTTCAAAATCTAATGCCAGCTTTTCACTGGACTGCTTGAGCGTTTCTTTCAGTTTCACAGGTATTCAAGCGCCTCTTCTAGTCG
>CALAJG010000207.1 GCA_937923375.1 uncultured Leucothrix sp. | reverse complement strand
CCAGAGAGGGTTGAAGCATCAGCACCCGCTTTAACGCCTAATAAACCGCCGTGTTTTTCGCGTAACGCTTGGATTTCTTTCGGCAGCAAGATGCCAACGATAACTTTTTTAGTTTCTAAGATCGTGTTGCCATCAGCGTCTAAAATTGCCCCTTCAAAGATCGCTGTTCCCGTTCCGGTTGCCTTATTGACCATCCACTTCTTGCGAGTCATCGCGTAGGTAATTTTCTTACCTGCCTGAAAGTCGAGTGACTGGTGCAGGTTACATTGACCTGAAGATAAGGCTCGACCAATACCGTCGGCTTTACGTGCGCCCCAAAACCCAACGAGTTGATCTAGCTGATCCTGAAACAACATTTCTAGTGACTCATTGGCATCGTAAGCCCAGTCTGCTGCATCACTTGGGAAAGTGAATGACGCATCAATACCGTCATCATCAATGCGTTCGATTTGATCAATACATAAAATTGGTTTGCGTGGCAGTTTGGCAAACTCCTCATTACCCAATTGACCTTCAGCATGAAGTTCAAGTAGACGACCGTTTAAACAGCTTAAGTTTTTCCAGTCTAGTGCTTTAAGTGCCTGATCATCTAAACCGTTAAGCGCTTCAATACTGTGCTCTTGCATGATGGTTTCTTCAATTTAGAAAAAGGACGATTATAACATGGACGTTATTTAACTATTCTCGTTTTTTGCATGCTTTCCAGAAACATGTTGCTTTATCAAATCTCTTGTTAGTCCTACAAAGGCTTACTACCATCAGATAAAGCCCTTAATCTTATCTGGATGATGTTGACGAAATGCGCCACTATGAAGCCAAGGGTTGATTTTCCCCAAATAACTACTAAGGATTAAGTGTGTCACTACCTAGCGTTTTACAAGGTCGTTTATCTGTTCCGGCCATCGCAGCGCCGCTATTTATTATCTCATGCCCCGAGCTAGTTATAGCCCAATGCAAGGCAGGGATGGTAGGTTCGTTTCCGTCATTAAATGCACGGGAGGAGGGCGAATTTGAATGTTGGCTGATTGAGATTACAGAAACATTAGACGCTTATAACCAATCAAATCCAGATAAGCCAGCGGCTCCCTTCGCAGTAAATCAGATAGTGCATCGCTCTAATAATCGGCTGGATGAAGACCTTGCACTCTGTGTTAAATATAAAGTGCCTGTGATAATTACATCCCTTGGCGCACGCGTAGATGTAAATGAGGCAGTGCATTCCTATGGCGGCATCGTGCTACATGATGTAATTAATAATAAGTTTGCCCACAAGGCCATAGAAAAAGGGGCAGATGGGCTCATTGCCGTTGCAGCGGGAGCAGGTGGACACGCCGGCACCCTATCGCCATTTGCGTTGATTCAGGAGATTCGTGAGTGGTTCGATGGGCTGCTATTGCTTTCAGGCTCTATAGCAACGGGTGATGCCATTCTTGCCGCTCAAGCTATGGGTGCTGACCTTGGTTATATTGGCTCAGCCTTTATTGCGACAAAAGAAGCGCGTGCCGCAGTTGGATATAAGCAAGCCATCGTAGACTGTGCCGGTGATGACATTGTTTACAGCAACCTATTCACGGGTGTGCACGGCAATTATTTAAAACCTTCAATTATTAATGCTGGGATGGATCCGGATAATCTACCTGAGGGGGATTTATCGACTATGAACTTTGGTTCAGGTAGAAGCAAACCTAAGGCATGGAGAGATGTTTGGGGCTGTGGTCAGGGCATAGGCGCAGTAAAAGAAATACCTGCTGCTGAGGAGCTTATTGGTCGGTTAGTTTGCCAATACAATGCCGCTTATGCTCGGCTTGATGAAATTCACAAAAAAACGGGGCTTGCTCACGATACAGTTTCATATCGGTAGCAAGCCCCATCTAGTTCAACTAGCAACTAACTTTGAAATTAGTAAGTTCTTTGCTTAGGAGAAGCCATTTTACGAGTCGTTTGGCGTGGAGACGCCATTTGACGCGGAGATGCCATCTTCTTAGGAGCCATTCTGTTTCCTTGACAACTATAACGGTGGCTATGTCCAGCAGGGCCAGCGTGAGTGTGAGAAATAGAGTTTGTGCATCGATTTGCAGGATGCGAGTGGCCTGCGCCCATCATAGGCTTGGCCTCTGTCTTCATCATAGGAGCCGGTGCTGGAGCAGGCTCTGGCGCTGCCATTGGCTCAGGTGCTGGAGCCATTTTAGCTTTAGCCATAGCGCCATCTCCACAACCTTCAGCAGAACCACTACCGCCACCGCTTGAAGTGATGCAGCCAGAAGATGACTTAACTGGGTTTCCACTTGAGTCAACAACGTAATGGCTGCCTGAGTCTGATCCGTCGTGCGCTTGAACATTCATCGCTAGTAAACCAGAAATGAATATTGAAGGTAAAATGGTCATTAATAATTCTTTTCGCATAAATTAAACCTCTTGTCAGAATTGGGGGATTTTATTAACCGAAGTTAATTAATAGCACATAGTTTGACACAATCATAGTGCTGCTTATATTTCAGCATTATTCGACATTCTAAACCAGCACCTATCTGATATGTGGTTAGCAAAAGGCGTCAAGTTCACATCACTTACTCAGCATCAGGTGTTATCTTCTGAAATAAACTGGAAAAGCCTGGAGAAAATAGAATGCATATAGCTGAGTATGACGTTGCCCGTTGCCTTGAACCGCTTGATAGCCCGGTAATGAAAGAATTTGTCGATAATGTTGAGTCCGTTTTTACACTGGCTGAATCAAGCGAGGGGTTTATCTGGCGATGCAATGCTGATGAAAACGATGCTGAAAGTTTTTTAATTGATGATGATCCATTGATGGTTGAGAACTTATCGGTTTGGGCATCAGTCAAGGACTTGCATAACTTTCTATACCGCACCCATCACAGCCATTTTCTGAAAAGAGGCAAGGAATGGTTTAGTCCAATGTCGACCACCAAGGTGGCATTATGATATGTCGAATCTGGGTATCAGCCGTCTATTGAAGAAGGCCGGGAGCGTTTGGAGTATCTTCGAGTGCATGGTGATTCTGAGTATGTTTTCGGGTTGCACAGTCGGGGTCATTTCAGGCCCTGAAAGAAAAACAGACTCCTAATATACACAGCCCCTAGACCCAAAAGCGCTTACTGTTATTCAGCAAGATATTACTTCTTATCCAACAACAAATAAGGCAAATTAGGCAGCGCAATCGCCGGATGAAAGCCCAACGCTGCTAACTCATCCATCACCGGAACCGGCAGCTCCTGATCATCCACTTTCTGATTCAACACGCCACCCATAATCACAGGAAGTTTCAACTGTTTCTCATCCAGCTTCAATTTCAGCTGGTTAGCATATTCAAGTGCCATGCCGTTATGCGTACTGAGCAATAACGCATCGACTTGCTGTTGCTGAATCACGTCTACAATTTGCTCTGGGTTTTGCTCAGCCCCCAAGTTGATCACCTTAGCGCCTGCTTCACTGAGCAACTGCGCCAGCGCACCAATGGCATGCTCATGCACATCACTGGATGC
>CALAJG010000206.1 GCA_937923375.1 uncultured Leucothrix sp. | reverse complement strand
GTCAGTTTCTTTAGCAAAGAACTCACCAAACGGACCCGAGATAACAACTTCATCACCCGGCTTAAGGTCAAAGATATAAGACGACATGATACCGGCCGGAATATCCGCACTTCCCGGAGGTGGCGAAGCAATTCGCACATTCAGCATGATAATGCCTTTCTCTTCCGGATAGTTAGCCATGGAGTATGCACGCACCGTGTCTTCTTTAACGATAGACTTGTTGTCCCACACCTTAAAGCGGTCCCAATCACCGTGATACTCTTCGTCAATATCAAAGGTTTTGTAAGACAGTTCATGCGGAGGACATTCAATCTGAATGTAACCACCTGCGCGGAAGTCAACATTTTCACCTTCTGGTAATTCAAGCACTAGCTCTTTGATAAAGGTGGCAACGTTGTCGTTGGAGCGAACCTTACAGGTCCACTTTTTAACGCCAAAGACTTCTTCTGGGACTTCGATTTCCATGTCCTGCTTGACAGTCACCTGACAAGCCAAACGATCTCCCGCAGCCGCTTGTTTGCGGTTAACATGTGCTTCTTCGACAGGCAGCAACGAGCCACCCCCATCGTGAATCTGCACACGACACTGGGCACAAGTACCACCGCCACCACAGGCTGAGGCAACGAATAACCCGTTCTCCGACAGCGTACTTAATAGCTTGCCACCGACCGGAACTTTGATCTCTTTTTCGTTGTTAATGCGTAAGGTGACATCACCATCTGGTACTAACTTTGAGCGCGCAAATAGTATGATGTATACCAGCGCCAATACGATAAGGGTAAACAACATAATACCCAATACAATTTCGAGTGCCATGATTGAAAATCCTTAGAGTTGTACGCCAGAAAATGCCATGAACCCCATCGACATTAATCCAACTGTTATAAAAGTAATACCCAGACCTTGCAGACCTTTAGGTACATCGCTGTACTTGAGTTTTTCGCGAACACCAGCCAAAGCAACAATGGCAAGCGCCCAACCAACACCACTCGAAATACCGTAGGTGACACTTTCGCCAAAGGTGTAGTCACGCTCAACCATGAACAGCGACCCACCTAAAATAGCGCAGTTTACGGTGATCAAGGGTAAGAACACACCCAAAGCGTTGTAGAGTGATGGCAAGTACTTATCCAGAACCATTTCCAGAATCTGTACCATAGCAGCGATAACACCAATGTAACTAATCAACCCAAGGAATGTCAGGTCAACACCGGCTAGCAGTGCATTATTCTTCAAAAAGACGTTAAGGATCAGATTGTTAACCGGAACTGTGATGGTCTGCACAACAGCAACGGCAATTCCCAAACCAATCGCCGTTTCAATTTTCTTGGAGAGTGCCAAAAAGGTACACATACCCAAGAAGAACGACAGCGCTAAGTTTTCAACAAAGACTGCCTTAACGAATAGACTTAAATAAGCTTCCATTAGTGTGCTCCTCCCGTGCTGTGTGCATGAGACTCATGAATTTCAAAGTCAGGTGCTTCATTTTGCTCTGGCTTCCAGGTACGGATAGCCCAAATCATGAGACCAATAATAAAGAAGGCACTTGGTGGCAATAACAGCAAGCCGTTAGATTGATACCAACCCCCTTCTGTGGTCAGTGGCAATATCTGGTAGCCCATTAGAGAGCCTGCACCAAACAACTCACGGAAGAACGCCACCACAATCAGCACTAAGCTATAACCTAAACCGTTACCGATACCATCTAGGAAACTCAAGCCAACCGGGTTTTTCATCGCGTAGGCCTCTGCACGGCCCATGACGATACAGTTAGTTATAATCAAACCAACAAATACCGATAACTGCTTAGCCGTATCGTAAGCAAATGCTTTCAGGATTTGGTCAACGACAATTACTAAGGAAGCAATAATCGTCATCTGTACGATGATACGAATGCTACCGGGAATATGGTTACGAATCGCACTGATCGAGGCATTTGAAAAAGCACACACTAAGGTCAACGCCATGCACATTAACAATGCGGTCTTCATCGAAGTAGTAACCGCTAGCGCCGAACAAATTCCCAGAATCTGCAAGGTGATCGGGTTATTACCGATTAATGGATCAAGTAAATTATGTTTTGCTTCAGGGCTCATTTTAATTGCCTCCCGTTGCGCGTACTTTATTGAGATACGGTCCAAATCCCTGATCACTCAACCAGTAGTGCAGCATATTCTCTACACCACGGCTCGTTAGGGTCGCACCTGACAAACCATCCATCTGATACTTCGCTTTGGGGCTAGCAGGATCTACCGCACCCTTGACGACTCGAATCAGAATGTCGTTATTGTCATCGTAGACTTCCTTGCCAATCCATTTTGCTTTCCAGCTAGGGTTGTCTACTTCACCACCCAAACCAGGCGTTTCCGCATGTTCGTAGTAACCCAAACCAACCACGGTTTTAAGGTCACTCTCTAGGGCTAGAAAACCGTGGAGTGTTGACCAAAGACCGTAGCCTTTAATCGGTAAGATGTAAGACTTAACCGCATCGCCCTCTTTCACTAAATATACCGACGCCAACTTAGCGCGACGCTTAATACCTGCAACGTCGTCTGCCGCGTCAATCAGAAAGTTCTGAGCTGGATCATTGGATGCTGCGCGTTGATCATAAGTCGCCGCATCAACATCTGGCACATACTCACCACTAGCGATATCCACCACTCTTGGTTCTATTTGCTGGAACAGTTCATCAACGGATTTACCCTCTTCCATTAAACCTGCAATTTGCAAAATGTTACGTTTCTTATCAAACGCTTTATTGGCTTCCTGCATTGGCTTTAAAGCAACCGCAGCGAACGAAACCAAAACGGAGCAAACCAAACAGGTGGCCAGAGCAATGAAAATTGTCTTTTTCTGACTATCGTTAGGTAGTGCTAACATATCCTTAATCATGCGGCACCTCCCTGCAGACGTCTCTCACGTCTTTTAACATTGGCCCGCACCACCACATAATCAATCATTGGGGCGAAGATATTTGAGAACAAAATAGCCAACATGATCCCCTCTGGGAAAGCAGGATTAATTACCCGTATCAAAACCGTCATGAAGCCGATCAAGCACCCATAATAGAAGCGACCTTTATTAGTCATCGAAGCCGTGACCGGATCGGTTGCCATAAACATCATACCGAAGGCAAAACCACCAATAACCAAGTGCCACCACCACGGCATACTGAACATTGGATTGGTATCACTACCGATGAGATTGAACAATGTTGCTGTCGCCATCATGCCGAAGAACACACCCAACACGATGCGCCATGATGCAATCTTTGTGGCCAGCAAAATTCCACCACCAATGAAGATGGCTAGTGTTGATGTTTCACCAATTGAACCCGGAATGGTCCCAATAAATGCTTCCCACCAAGTGAACTGTTCACGAACCGCGTCCATACCGCTGGCAGCAGCAATACCTAACGCTGTTGCACCGGTATAACCATCAACCGCTGTCCATACCGCATCACCCGACATTGAAGCGGGGTAAGCAAAGTACAAGAAGGCACGTCCAACCAAGGCTGGGTTTAGGAAGTTTTTACCGGTTCCACCAAACACTTCTTTACCGATGACAACACCGAAGATGATACCAGCGCCAACCATCCACAAAGGAATATCAGGTGGGAGAGTCAATGAGTACAAAATTGAGGTAACAAAAAAGCCTTCATTAACTTCATGGCCGCGAACTAATGAGAACAACGCTTCCGCGATACCACCCACAATGAACGTCGTCATATATATCGGAATGAAATACGTCATTCCATGAAAGAAGTTAGCGAAAAAACTTCCGGGGTCATAGCCAATTCCATTGAGGAAGAAACCACGTAACCCTTCAATTTCTGACAAGCCTAAGCTAGCCATTGCCTGGTTAGCTTGTAAACCTGTATTGAAACAGGCCATAAACATAATCGGGAAGGTACACATCCAG
>CALAJG010000205.1 GCA_937923375.1 uncultured Leucothrix sp. | reverse complement strand
TTTGAATGATCAGAGGGTTATTGAGCAGCTTGTTTAGAATTTGCATTATTTAAGTCAGACTTCCGTCAATGTAGTCACCTAAGTACTTAACTAACTGCTGTCGTTTCTGGTTGTCTGATTCTGCAGGGCACGCTAAGTGCTTGCGTTGGCTTAATTGAGCAAATAAGTCTTTTTGAGTGCTCGCGGTGTACACACCCGGTAGTTTTCCCATCCACAAAAGGCCATCAGCCTGATGGTTGTTGCGGTGTTCGCCTAATTCGTATTGACGATTAATGACAATGATCGGGGTTTGATTTTCACGAGCGCTTATAATGTTGCCCATTCCTTCATGTGAAACAAATGCGGTCGAATTATTTATATGCTGGTTGTATTGGTCGCCGTTTAGAAAGCGCTCCCACTGCATATGTTTGGGTTGATATTTTCCATCACCTATTTGGGCGAAGACGGCTTCTTCATTGGCTCCTGCCCACTCATCCATATACTGGACTAAACGGTCAAATGAAAACTGGGTGCCGACCGCTACAAAAATCATAGTACTGACCCTTGATACTGAATTTTCTCACCATCACTTAATGGTTCCCATTGAGTGATGACTAGGTTGGCATGATTCTTAACCATTTCACCCGATCGGGAGAGCTTTGCTACATTGGCAATGCTATCAACCCAAATGGTTTTAATCGGTAATACCTTGGCTAGTAACACGGCGATGGCACCAGGTGCTGCGCCAGTAGAAATAATAGCTGATGGACGTTCTTTAAACATAATCCAAAGGAGCTGAAAAGCTAGAGGTATTAGTTTCAGCTTACTATCTGCGCTAGCATCAGTTATGTTATGGATTTTGCGTATACTTTGCTGCGAACCATATTGAGTGCTCGGAGTGGCGTACACCACGTCAAAGCGGGACTCCATTTCATTGCATATTTTATTCAGCTGAATCCAGTGGCCACCTGGCGATGAGATAGCTAAAATCTTTTGTTTTTTGCTCATCTGAAGGTTTATGCTGCTTTAGGTTTTTGGAAATAGAAGGCTGCTTGGTCGCCTTGCTGTTCTGCATTCAGCGCTTTACTACGTATCGCATACTCATCGATTTTATGCTCACTGAAGATCGAGGCTTCCGGGTTAACGGCATAGGAACGATCATCACGCAGTGGTATATCCTTCAAATATTGTTCACTGCCCCAGTATTGAAAAGCAAATGAATCGTAAACGGTCTCTTTCAATACCAGCTCACTCTGATCAGCTAAGGTTTGCATGCTTTTTTGAGAGTGCAAGAACAGATGGCGTGGAGCATCCAGCTGTACCCAATTGATGCCATAGTGATCCCATGCCCAACTGCTAACCGTTGGTACTCGGATCATGCAAACCCCACCAGGCTTTAACAATTCTTTTATTTTTGCCAGCACTTCATGTTGATCCATAACGTGCTCGAAAGAATGATTCATCATGATGAAGTCCCAGTCGCCTGATTCCACCTCATGAATAGACTTTTGCTCAATCACTAAGCCATTAGAATATTCAATTTTCTTTGTATTAAAAGGATCAATACCTAATACGTTGTTAAAACCGCATTCTTTCAAAGAGTGCAATAGGTGGCCCGCACCACAACCTACATCCAGAATGCGCGAATCCATATTGATATTCGCTTTCTGTAAACGGGGTAGCTTGTCATGGGGCTTGCGCATCTGTAGTAGCTTACCAATGAAACCATGGCCAGTCGCTGCGTAACGGTCGCGCGCGGTGATCATGGCTTTTTTCAGGCCTGTTTCAACTTTGATTTCATCGTAAGAGTAATAATCATCGCTCGGATAGTAATCTTGTATGTCTTCCGGGACTTCTGCTATTTGTAAGCAACCACATTCTCCGCACTCAAAATAGGTGTGCATGTCACGCAGTCCGAGCATCATTTCGCGGACTTCATACGTCGTATTGTTTTCTTTGTTTGAACAGATGCGACACTGCATTTTTTCTATCCTAAATTTTTCGTAAGCTTTGTGATCGAAGCTAGTCGTTAATGGATTACTCAAAGGTTCATTTGCTAGGCGCGTTTATTAAAATATTTAACGTAAAAGTGATTTAAATACGCACAGTCTTCAATAACTTGCACAGCATACCTGACATCTCGGCTGGATTCTAACCTAGCAGATAAAGTGCTGATAATTTGAGCTATTAAGGGGTTCACGTTGTGATGAAGCATTCTTCCAGTTGTTTTTCTAAAGCCGTTGAGCCTAGAGAACGTGCTCGTTCAATATTGCTTAGGGGGATCGACTCGGGATTGTCTATATTTTTTAGTGATCTTTCGATAGTAGCTTCACGCAGCAGGTGCAGCATAGGATAGGGAGAACGGTTGGTATAATTCGCTGGATCATCGGGGCTTGAGTCGGCAAAACAATAATTGGGGTGGAAGCTGGCGAGTTGATAAATTCCGTCATAGCGGCGCGCTTCCAAAAGGCGTTCCGCAATATCGACCAGATCCAGATAATCTTCAAAGTCAGTAAAGCCATTGGGAATGATCAGCAGCGTGGTTTCTGTAGCACTATTTTCATCGAGGTGTTCGCAAGCCAGTATTAAGGTTTCGAGACAAGACTCGATATCACTGCTGTTGATCACTTCAAATTGAATGCTACGATTAATTAATTCCCGTTTAGCAAAGGGGCAGAAATTGTGTGCAATGACTACGTCTTCCAGCCATTTTCGGGTGTGTTGGGTAGTGGGGTCACTCATTTTTACTAAATTTCTGAATCAAGGGGATAGCGGCGCAGTATAAATAGTTTAATCCAAATAGGATATGGCAATTATATTGCCATATCCTAGGTCTGCCGTGTTAGTTGGCTGTTATTCTTCAGATGTCTGAGGCTTTTCAGGGGAGCCAGGGGTCACTTTTTTGCGGCTGAATAATCCACCAGAGCTTGGTTTCTTTGGGGGACGCTTCATCCAAAGTCCGTTGACATTTAGGGCCTGCCAGCCCCAGCGTAACCAGTTCAACACCGACATGGCCAGCCACAGTGCCCATGCTAACATCAGACCTCGGTAAATCCATAGCGGCACACTGGTAACAGTCGGTTGCGGTAGAATCTGGTTAGCGCGATCCTGATACCAATTGAGTGCATAAGCACTGGAGCCATTGCCTGCAATTTGCATATCTGGACGGCCCAGTAAGCCATTAGCAACCGCACCAGCTAGTACTACGAGTGCAACCACGGTTAGACAGACTAAGCCCACCTGCATCGCATTAAATTGAGCATAGTCGAGCTTTTTGGTTAGCTTCTCGCGAAAGGCAATGGCAAATATCCAGATAATAACAAGAATCATTAATGCCGTTTCAGTCTGGCTCAACCCAACCCCTAACAAGAACCATTGCCAGCTTTT
>CALAJG010000204.1 GCA_937923375.1 uncultured Leucothrix sp. | reverse complement strand
ACCTCCAAACCTAGTTGCCGACAATGCCCCTCAGGTGTTAGTGCTGCTAAAACGTATGGAAACCTTGTTAAAGAAGCAGGATGCCCCAGTAGAAAAAGACAACCTTGCGAGGTGGATGAAAAGTGCCGAAGCGTTGCAGGGCGATTGGAGCTCTGCACGATTTAATCTGGAAAGGCAAAATGTTGAGCAGCTATTGCAACAAGGCTTGCTAGAACCCGCTTCACGAGCAGCGCAGTCGTTGGTTCAGGAGTGCCACGAGGTGGGAAGCACGGCTTATGTGGGGGCGAATAATGATCTGGCTCTGGCGAATATTCTACTGGCGCGGGTAATGAAAGCAGGTGGTTCAGGTGAACAAGCGCTTAGTTACCTACAGCAGGCGCAGTCACTGTTAGAGCCTGCCATTGAAAATGACAAAACCGCGAGCCTGTACCTAGTGGCTAGCCACATGGAGCAGGGTGAATGCCTTTTTACTCAGGGGCAACTGGTCCCGGCTGAGGTGAACTACTCCAGAGCAATTGAGGTAGCGGAGTCGGTTGATGATTTACGTGGCTCGGGAATTGCTCAAACTCAACGTGCCTCGATATATTCAGCGATGGGGCGACCTGCCGATGCGCTGCGAGGTTTTGAGAGTGCGCTGGAAGTGTTTCAATCACTTGATGAGGTGGTGCTAACGGTTAATGTATGGCATCAAATAGCCATGCTGCATCGGGTTAATCAAGACTTCGACAGTGCACAGCAAGCCCTTGAGTCGGCGCTTAAGCTACTAGAGGCTCAAGGAAATTCACCGGGCGTCATCAGCAGTTTACTCGAGTTGGGGAATTTGAGTGAGGCACAGCAAGCCTATACTGAAGCAGTTGCTTATTATCGTGAGGCACTTAAGGCGGCTGAGGACTCAGAAGATCAATATCGTCAGGTTGTCTGTGGCAATCGCCTGGCAGATGCACTACGTCAGGAAGGCAGCATTGAAGAGGCAATGAAGGTGCTAGAGACGGCCGGTGAGTTAGGCCAGCAGTTTGGGCACGATGCCGAGCCTTGGAAAACCTGGAATATACTAAGCAATCTGGAAGCCGCAGCGAAAAACCCTAAGGGCGCGTTGGCGGCCAGGCAGCGCGCTATCGAAACCTATGTCGCTTTTCGTGTTGAAGGTGGTGAAAATAATGAAGGTGATGGGCAGCTTTGTGCCATGGTGCTGCAAGGAATTCAAACCGATCAAACCAGTAGGGTCGCTGAGATGTTGGCCAAGCTTGGATCAAATGAGGCTTGGCAAAGCGAAGAAAACAAGGCGTTGCTAGCGGTGTTAGGAGATTTCCTTGGCGGTGAAAGAAATATTGCGTTAATTGAGAACACTGCGCTGCATTACCGTCATGTCGCTGAGCTAATGCTGTTGCAAGATCGATTGCCAGATACTCAAAAACAAAGTTGACATTAACCTTAAAGGTTTGATGTGAGGCATAAAAAAAGCCCGCGCACTTAATGAAAGTGAGCGGGCTTACAGTCAACTGCTGATTATTTTCTTTTAGCCATTTGGTTTAGCTGAACCAAGGCCTGCTTGGCCCTAGGTAACCCTTTCTTAGCAGCACGATTAAACCAGTTTCTAGCCTGATTCACGTCACGTTTAACACCAAACCCATTAGCATACATTGCGCCGACGCTGTACTCAGCCATCGGTAGGCCTTGATCAGCTGCTTTGCGGTACCAGCGCATTGCTAACTGATGGTTTTTGGCTTTCACACCAATACCGTCCACATACAAGTCACCTAACAAAAACTGAGAGTTGGCCAGGCCTTTTTGAGCGGCCTTATTCAACCAGTTAAACGCCATACCTGGGTTTTTCTTTGTGCCTTGACCCTGAAGATACATCAAGCCCAGATTATGCTGCGCCAGAGGAATGTTCTTTTTCGCAGCCATGTTGAACAGCCTGAATGCCATTTGTGGGTTCTTTTTGGTACCAAGACCCTGAATATACATTGCTCCGAGGCTATGCTGTGCTTGAGGTAGTCCCTTGTCCGCTGCGATTTTCATATTTCTAAACGCAAGCTGAGGGTTTTTCTTGGTACCCTGACCGCTGGCATACATTAAGCCGAGTAAGTAGTTAGCATCGACAATTTTTGAGCGAGAGGCTTTAGTTGCATAGGCGAATGCTTTACCAGGATTTCTTTTGATACCAACACCTTTAAGGTAGCGCTCTGCAAGCATCATTTGAACGTCGAGCATGCCTTTGTTGGCTGCTTTTTCATACCAGCTCATAGCAGCGCCCATATTCTTCGGAACACCATCGCCTTTTTCATACATTATGCCGAGACTACGCATCGCATCGGGTACGCCTTTTTGTGCTGCTAGATTAAACTGCTGTCTGGCTAGCTGCGGGTTTTTTCGTGTGCCGGTTCCGGTAGCGTATAGCGTACCAAGTGCATATCGCGCTAAAGGGTGATGCTGATCAGCTGCTTTTTTGAACCAGCTGTGTGCAATACCCGGGTGTTTTTTCACGCCCTGTCCATTTAGATAAAGTTGCCCAAGTACATACTGCCCTGCAGCATCGCCTTGTTTGGCATGTTTGGAAGAGATATTAAAAGCGGTGCGGTAATCTTTAGCTTTTAAAGCATTTCTTAAAGCAACATTAGGGTCCTGAGCTGAAAAAGCCATGCTGCTTAGCACCAAGCCAATAGCAGCGGTCATAATAATAATAATTTTTTTCATAATTAAGTACTTAAATTAGACAATGTGAGTCGGTATCAATCTTGAGATTATGCGATTTAGAGAGCTGAACGTTTAAGAAGACATATTTTCAAGTTCTGAAACACGCTTTTCTAGTTGCTCTAATTTCTCTCTGGTTCGCTTTAGGACAGCAGATTGGACATCAAATTCCTCACGGGTTACTAAGTTCATCTTGCGAAGGCCACTTTCTAGTCCTGATCGAAGGTTGGATTCGATATCTTTTTGTGTGGCTTGTATGGGTTCAGGAATGAGTGAGGAAAGACGCTTAGCCAGAGTATCCAGCTGGTCGATAGGGTCCATTTATTGTGTCCCAGATTTATTTTTGACCTAGGCATTCTAATGGTAATGTTAACAATAATGAAATGAGTTTTTTGTAATAATTGCTGGAAAAGCAAATGCCCCAGAGTTGGGGCATTAAAAATTGGGGCGATGTAAGGTTTCTAGAGCATTTTCATACGAGTGAATAAGCGTGTTTCCGTCTTGTCTCCATCACTTTCCACCGCTGCACCGATTTGCATGGTCTCGTCGAAGTTATATAGGGCAGTAATGTTACCACTTACTCCGCTACTCTCTTCGGCTGTTGAAAACAATAAGTCAATGCCTCCGGCAAGTTCGATTGCATCACTCATCTGGTGACGAGCACCAAAACCAACGCTTAATGTCTGCGCTGAACCACAGCAATTGTCTTTGCCATGGGTGAATCCCGCGCGTGAATAGTAGTCAGTACTTTCAGAGCTTGATTTATAAGCACCGATTCCAACGCCGATTTTGTTAGCAGTGACGCCACTGGCTATGTCAGTCTTGATTTGTGCAGTTATGTAGTGATCATTGTTGATTTCCATCGACCCTCTGGCACCAAGACTTGTATAAGAGTCACCGTGTTCGGTTGTAGATGAGATATCAACTTCGTAGAAGTCATAGGAGAAGTTATCACCCGCAAATGCAAACGATGGAATGATTAGGGCGCCAGCTAAAAGTAGGCTCAGGCGATTAATTGATGAGGGCATTTTAGATTACCTATTTTTTATTTTCGTTTTCAGAGGTATAGAACAAGCTTAGCTAATAAAAACCGCAGCAGCACAGATTTGTGGATAAATGGCTGCACCGTATAACGGAAATCTTCCTTATGAACTACTTAGCAATATAGGTTCGTGCTACGTAATCATTAACTAATTCCTGAAAATCTTCAGCTATATTGTCGCCCTTCAGTGTGACGGTCTTCTCTCCATCTTCATAAACCGGAGCGACTGGCTTTTCGCCGGTTCCGGGTAAGCTTATGCCAATATTGGCATGCTTGCTTTCACCTGGACCATTCACTACGCAGCCCATCACGGCGACTGACATGCTCTCAACGCCTGGGTGTTTTTGCTTCCAAACCGGCATTTGATGTCGTAAGTAGGATTGAATATCTTCTGCTAAGTGCTGGAAGTACTCGCTGGACGTTCTACCACAGCCAGGGCAAGCGACTACTTGTGGGGTAAATGAGCGTAGCCCCAAACATTGTAAAATTTCCTGACCGACGATGACTTCTTTTTCACGGGGTGCACCGGGTTCAGGCGTTAGTGAGATTCGAATAGTGTCGCCGATTCCCTCCTGTAGTAAAACAGAGAGGGCCGCGGTAGACGCAACGATTCCCTTACTACCCATTCCGGCCTCCGTTAGACCTAAATGTAGGGGGTAGTCGCATTGGGCTGCTAAGTCCCGATAGGTATGAATCAACCCCTGAACACCGCTAAGCTTGCAAGAGATGATGATTTTATCGTGGGCTAGGCCAAATTCTTCAGCCTTGCGTGCACTGCCCAGTGCCGACTCGATAAGTGCGTCATGCTGAACAGCCATCAGGTCGCGTGGTTTACTCAATGCTGCGTTCTCATCCAGCATGCGAGCCAGCAGTTCTTGATCTAACGAGCCCCAGTTTACGCCGATACGCACGGCCTTATCGTACTTGCAGGCAAACTCGATCATGCTTTCAAACTGTTCGTCCCGTTTACGACCACGGCCGACATTGCCTGGATTAATGCGAAACTTTGCCAGGGCTTCCGCGCAAGCCGGAACGGCAGTCAGCAACTTATGGCCGTTGAAATGGAAATCACCTACCAAGGGAACGTCACAGCCGATCTTATCCAATCGTTCTCTAATTTCTGGTACCGCTTCGGCAGACTCAATGTTATTAACGGTTATACGAACCAGTTCCGACCCTGCTTTTGCTAGCTCGGCGACTTGTTTTACCGTTCTCACCACGTCTGCAGTGTCCGTATTAGTCATTGATTGAACAACAACGGGCGAGTCCCCGCCGACGACGACATTATCAATCGATACTGGAACAGTTTTGTGGCGTTTAATGGTTAGCATGAGTCATTTTTATAATTAAGTTTTAAGATCGACGATTTTAGCAGAAATCGGGTACTACGCCATGCTTGTTGCGACTAGTGAAGGGGTTTCACTTTGACGTTTTGAGAGGAGAGAAACGAGTTGTTCTTGATTTGTTCAAAATTCGTGAAAGAATCCGTAAATCTCGCTCGCTCAGTATCCCTGCGGACTGTTTCAAACGAATAGTGTTAAGTAAGAAATCGTATCTTGCAGAAGCATAATTGCGTTCAGCGCGATAAGTTTCACGTAACGACAGAATCACATCTACTGCGGTGCGGGTGCCTGCTCGAAAGCCTTCCTGAGTTGCCTTGGCGGCTGTTTGACTGGA
>CALAJG010000203.1 GCA_937923375.1 uncultured Leucothrix sp. | reverse complement strand
GCAAGCCACAGGCCTAAAACGAACTCACTTATTGTTATTATGCGGCGGCTTCTACCCTGCGATACAAGGTATTCATGATCGCCTGCTTATCAAACTCAGCACCCATTTTCAGCATAGCATCTGCAAAGCGCCCAACAATATCAGTGATTGCTGCTTCTGTGAGTTGATTCAGGATGCCAATACGAATCTGCACCGGCTCTGATAAGGTGGGCCAAATACCAAAACCTTCAGCTCGACATGCAGCAACCAATTCTTTCTCCATCCCAGCAAATCTTCCCGGTAAATTTAGCACCACCAAGCTGGTCATATTGGACGTAACCTCACAGCCCATCGCTTCCAGTGCACGCCTCAACACGCCTTCTTGATAAGCATAATCGGCCGCTTTTTGCTTACGTCCGTAGGATAATAAAATGCGTAGTGCTTCATGGAAAGCCGCGATCGCGTAGGGTGAATGGGTGCGGTGATAGGTGCCTGCATCGACATCTGCGCCGTCGATGATGCCCCAGTGACGCGCTTCCAGAATCGGGTGATGCACGTAGGTATAGCAACCTCGCTGCTTAATCAGCTCAATAGCCTCATAGCGAAAACTCACGGGGGCGTAGGTCATTGGCAAACTCAGCACACCCTTTTGTGGACAAGACGCCCAAGCGACCACCGCAGGATATTCATCGATATTAAAATCATCGATACCCAAGCTAGACACCGCGTCCACGATGCCCATGACATCATGCTCAGCACAGGCATCGTTAAAGTCTTTGATATCATTGATGCGGCCGCTGCCGGTTTCCCAATGTGCCATAAACGCCCACATCGGTTTGTGTTCTTGCAGTGCAGTGGCAACCACTTCCTCAGTTACCGACTCACCATGTGGCACGTGCACGATTTTGACATTGGCAGGCTGGGGATTTAATGGGTCCGCCGCAAGATCAGCGGGTGTAGATGCTTTCATTCGAATAGTCAGGGCATCGAGGCCGCTAAACGTGCCGTTGACAAAAACAACGACTTCATCGCCTGGCAGGATCATACTCAAAACACAATCCAAACCACTAAAGCCTGAACCACCGACACCGAAGGTGTGTGTATTTTGCGTACCAAACACTTCGCGCAACATATGCTTGGCTTCGACCATGCCGCGCAGCACGTCTTTTTGCATGTGATCGGCCACACCGGTTGCCGCAACTCGTTGCAGGACGCGAGGATCAGTATTACCAGGTCCTGGGCCGGCCGCTAGCGTATCGGGAATTTCTAACTCAGCATAAATAGTCATGGTTTCACCACCTTGAAAAAACAATGATTCAATCTTAACGCTGGTTTTGGTGATTATGGCAGTCACTTTTTTTGGCTGAAAAATTAAGTTTGACTTAACTTATATTACTAAATAGGTAGCTAATGCTTATTTAGGGTTACGACTTCCAGAACGTTGGGGCAACCTGTTTGAGTCTAACCAGTCGCGTTAGCATCCGGTTTAATGGCGCATCTAACCCTAACGTGTCGGCTAAGTCGACGATATAACCATTTAATGCGTCTATTTCGGTGCTGCGTTGATTTTCTAAGTCTTGCAGCATCGACGGTTTGTGCCTGAGGTGATTGGCACAGGCGTATTCAATCAGTGAGTGGACTTTTTCTTCATCAACGGTTGCACCACTAGCCTTGGCAATGACTAGGGTCTCTGTGGCTATGTCATGGGCAAACGCTTTGCCATCGGGGAAATGGTCGAGCATGCCCGGTGATGCTCCGATCAAACCGCACAGCGCGTTCATCGCTACGTTAAAGGAGGCTTTTTGCCAAATGAAGTTATGTACTGCGGGTGTAACGGTGGTGGTGATACCGGCTAGGTTAAAGTCTGCGCCCACTTGATCGGTTAACGCGTCTGGCTTGCCGGTGGCGTGGTAAAGCCAGGTTTCAGCGGCGTCTGAGGAGACGACTTCGCCGGGTTTGAGTAACTGAGCGGGCATCATAGTGACGCCTTCTATGGTGCGCTCTATACCGACTTCAGCGGCTACTTGCGCGCCATTGCCTAAGCCGTTTTGTAGGGTGATGATTTGGGCATTTTGGAGTGATGCGGGGAGTTGCTCTAAAGCGGGTTTGATTTGGAATGACTTGGTGAAGATGATGACTACGTCGGCGGGACTGGCTTTCTCAACAGTGGTTGCGGCGACTTTTAGGATGTGTTGTTGGCCGTTGATAGTGGCTAGCAAGCCGTGTTTTGCGATGGCTTGGCTTTGGGCTGGGGAGCGGTTTAGGAGTTCGACGTTGAAGCCGGCTAGGGTGAGGCGTGCGCCGAAGGCAGTGCCCATCGCGCCTGCGCCTAGGATACTGTAATTGATGTCCATTTCCAAACTCCTTTGCTCATATCTCGATGTAATCAATAGCAGAATTATTGCATAAAAACCATGCTAAACTGACCGTTCAG
Source organism: uncultured Leucothrix sp. (assembly GCA_937923375.1). Classification (GTDB taxonomy): domain Bacteria; phylum Pseudomonadota; class Gammaproteobacteria; order Thiotrichales; family Thiotrichaceae; genus Leucothrix. The sequence goes on along the minus strand of CALAJG010000203.1, from coordinate 5,736 downwards.
AGAGGATGAGCCATGCCAAAGACTGCACCAACTGCCGATCAGTTTTCTGAAATACTCAACGAACTAACCGACTTTAAAGACTATTTCACTGAAGATAGCAAAATAAGTGAGTTAGTTGATTATATTCATTCAGAAACCAATGTACCCAAAGCGGCGATTCGCCTTGGCGTAAAACGTATCGCGCCATTTTTGGCAGGCACAGTAGGTGTGGCAATAAACTACCCGATAAAGAGAATAGTTTTTGGGAAACGCTTCACGAACTTAGCAATAAAGGACGGCCACTGTTTATTGGGATGGTCGCGGTTGCCATCGCTAATAACGGTATTAACCGTCTACGTAACTGGAACCAAGAAGAGCTGCTTAATGAAGTTTTGCAGCACGAGATGTCTGCTTGGGAAAGGCTGTTACAAGGCTTTGATCAGGATCGAAAATCTAGGATCTATAAATTACTCGCCTTTGCCACCGTGACATCCGGTTTAAATTATGAAGATGATGAACGCCTATTCAAAGCGCTGCGTAAATGTGAACTGGGTAGTGATGACAGTGAAATAGAGAGCAATATAGCGCTGGTTAATCAACTCTCTGGTGGAAACAGCGGCTACCTTCAGCCCGATATTTTTGGTGAGTACTTTGTTTTGCAACAATGGCAATACAAACCAAACGAACCTAACAGGTTACTGAAGAAGCGTTTGTTGGCAGCCCAAAAGCTAGATACTCCAAACACCTATGCTTTTTTAACGCGCACTGCTGTTGATTATCCAAAAGATGTACACCTTTTCGGTGGTGGAGTCTGCTAGAGCAATCTGCAAAAAAGAGCAAAGTCAGGTCAGCCTTTATGAGCAGTCTCTTTTAATTTACAAGGAAATTGGTGACAAGTCCGGCGAAGGCACTACACTCAATAATATCTCAGGAATCTATAATGCTCGCGGCGATTATGAAACCGCGCTCAACTTCCTCAATCAATCACTTGCGATAAGACAGGAAATCGGCAACAAGTCCGGTGAAGGCGCCACGCTCAATAATATCTCTCAAAATCTCTTCCGCAAAATAAACAAACTACTGGGTGTCTTCCCAGCAGTAATCATCATCGGCGCATGCCAAACAGCACTTTGTGAAAGAGATTCCAGTGTTTACGCCGGATAAAGTAGTCAGTGATGAAAGTGGAATTCTCTATATGTTGAGTGGTGACAATAATCGAATTTACCGTTGGTCAATGGCTGCTAGTGATTACATTGCTCCGATCGTTATTGGGAATGATGCTCCGATTGGAGCAACAAGACCGACATTAATGGAATACTCTGCGATACATAATCGTTTGTATTTTGGTTATGACACCGGCCAGGTTAGTTATCTGGATCTCAATGACTTAGGTGCTGGTGAGCAGTCATACGCAACAGTTTCAATGAGTGTTCAGGGCCTTGCAGCAGTGGGTAACTATGTACTTGTGCAGGATGAAAGCGGGGCGTGGGCGACTCATTATATCTTTTCCAAAGCCGGTAACCTGACAGATAGTAGAGATTGGAATGCTTACTCGCGTGCTTACGCTTGGAATGATGAACTGAACCGTGTCTATTTCTTTGATGATGACTCATCGCCCAATGATTTATATTACGAAGACATTGATCAATCTACGGGTAAAATCATTGCCAATGGCGATAGTCCGTATCATGGCGATTATAATATTTCACCTCCGATACTTGTAACATCAAGTAACAGCATCATCCTAGGCGCTGGTAATATTTATAATGCGACGAGCTTAGAATGGAAAGGTGCCTTAACTAGCAGCTTTGAGCACGGTGTTGTACTCGGTAACGGAAACCTGTTAACACTTAGGGAGCTGAATGGACAGACTCACTTGGATGCTTACAATCCAGCAATGACCTGGGTTTCTGAGAAGGATTATGTGGGGCTTCCGATCGGTATTTTTGAGAAAGACGGCAACGTTTACATTGTTACCAAAACTACTGGAGGGCTTTCTTTTTATCAGTATTAAATCTTTATGATTTGATGTGCAATTTAACGCGAAAAGTGGAGATTAACCTCCACTTTTCGCGATAATAAAATGTGGTTTTGTTGCTTTTGTGATGACGCTAATCACTGGTAGCATTTTCCAATAATCCAATTAACCGCTCCAAATGTGCCCGCTCAGTCCCCTCAACCCCAACTGAAACCCGTACCATCCAACGCCCATCCAAAATCGAAGGCGACATAAATGCTTCACCTGAACTGTTAATCTTGTCCACCCAAGCCAAGGTATGCTGATCCAAAGCCTCACCCTCAAGCGAAACACCATCAGACCCCAACGGCGTATGAAGAATACAAACCGTTTGCAAATCAACAGGAGCCAGCACCTCCCAACCTTCCTTAGACTCAATCTGCTGTTTAAACCACTGTGCATTATCCAAATCACGTCGGATCCGCTTGCGAATAGTATCCGGCCCATCCAGTCGTAAATGGAACCATAGTTTCAATGCGCGAAAGCGACGTCCCAACGGTATCCCCCAGTCGCGATACTGCACCACTTCACCATCGGCTGTGGAGCGCAAATAACTAGGGCTGGTCGACATGACGCGTTCCAGATGCTCCACATCACGCACATAAAACAGCGCAGTATCTAAAATCGTGCCCATCCATTTGTGAGGGTTCCAAGACATGGAGTCAGCCTTCTCAACGCCTTCCCATAAATGGCGACACTCTGGTAATAACATCGCTGAGCCTGCCATCGCCGCATCTACGTGGAACCAAACATCTTCAGCATTCGCAATATCAGCAATCGCATCGACAGGATCCATCGCTGTAGTACCGGTTGCGCCGACTGAGCAGACGATTCCAGCCGGGATTTTACCTGCTGCTCTGTCTTCACTGATTGCCGCCGCCAGTGCTTCTGGCTTCATGGCACGGGTGTAGGGGTCTTCTTCGATGTAGCGTAAATTATCATTGCCAAAACCTGCCAGCTGAACGGCTTTGGCGATTGAGGAGTGAGCCTGCTTGGTGCTGTAGACAATTAGAGGCGCATTCAGCGCAGTCAGACCACCCTTGTTCTTACTTAGGTCACTGGCTTTTTCGCGTGCCAATATCATCGCCGTAACGCAGGCGGTAGAAGCGGTGTCATGAATCGTGCCGTGCCAGTTTTCACTTAGACCTGTAAGTTGACGTAACCAGTCACAAACCACCTGTTCAACTTCGGTGAGTGCTGGGCAACTTTCCCAAGAAATCCCCAGTGTGCCCATGCCAGAACTAGCGATATCGCCCAACACCGACGAAAGTGATGCGTTGGATGGAAACCAACCATAGTGCATTGGGTGTTGCACCTGCGTTATACCCGGCACGACGATGCTTTCAAGGTCGGCCATAACCGATGCAAACGACTCAGCAGATTCCGGTGGCTCTGAAGGCAATGCATTTCGAACTTCGCCTGGTGCAACTTGTGCCCGAACAGGTAGCTCAGAAATGCGCTGCCTATAATCAGCGATCCAGTCGATGAGTTCGTGGCCTGATTTTCGAAATTCTTCTGGAGTCATATCGGCGGAGTCCTTAGCTTTGTTGAATGCTTCTGTGCTTGTCAGAGGCGACTAATACTATCGTTTATGAAAGTAAATGCTAAGGACTTATTTCCTGGATTATGCTCAGAGATAAGGCCCAGCAATGCCCACAAAAGTAATCACAATCCCCAGCATCAAATTTGCAAATACAGTCCAACGTATTTTCCCGAGCAGAGCAGCCGCTTTTGGTAAGTCACCTGCTGAAACCGCTTTGCTAAACGGCAGATAAAAGCCAAAGAACAACACTAGAAAAATTATACACATCAGTAAACCAATGCCATGCATAAGCGATAGATAGCTTGCTGAAAAACCTCCAAAACGAGCAAATAATCCGCTATAGCCTGTAAGCAGTAATACGGCGATAAACAACCATACCCACATAAAGAAACGCCTAAAGCTTGCTTGGAAAAGCTTTAATCGCAACGGTGGCTCAAGTGTTTCAACAGCTGCTGGACGCATCGCGAAGTAAGCAAAGAACATTCCACCTATCCAAAGCGTTGCAGCGATGCCATGAAGTGCGGCTAGGTACGGGATAAGTGTTTGCATGGTATTTTGTTCCAGTGGGATTTGGTTGAGATTGTAATGCAGTTTTGGCGGCATGTTTCATTTTTTATCGGGCCAGTGCCAAGACGGCTCGTCTAACATGCCCATGCCTTTTACTTTGGTTTGCCCCAACTCTTTTTCCAGCTCGATGGCATGACATTCGGGCGAGGTATTTAAGGCATTTATCAAACGGCCAGCATGCGACACCACCCAAACTTGAGTGCTTTCAGAGGCACGAATGATTAGGCGAGCCAAAGCGGGTAGCAAGTCGGGATGAAGGCTGGTTTCAGGTTCGTTTAGCACCATCAGTGGTGGCGGTCGTGGTGTTAACAGCGCCGCAATCCAAAGTAAATAACGCAGCGTACCATCCGACAGCTCAGCGCCAGACAACGGCCTAAGCAGTCCGTATTGCGTAAACTCCAACGAAAAGCGTCCATCGTCTTGGGCAATAACTCTAAGGCTTGCGCCAGGGAATGCATCGCTAACCGCATCATCAAGTGCTTGATGATCGCCAATTTCACGAATGGTTTGAATAGCAGCAGCAAGGTCACGACCGTCGTGATGCATGATGGGTGTACGTGTACCCAATTGAGGCTGTCTGGCGGGGGCGTCAGCGTCCGTTCTGAAATGATCATAGAAGCGCCAGTTGCGAATCGTCTCACGCAAATCAAGAATCTCGGGGGCATTTTTAGGGTCAGCGATCTGGCCAAACAAGCTATCAAAACTACTCATATGTTGTGCAACGACCTGCCATTGCCGCGCATCGCGCACTTTAACAACCGCTGCTTCGCGTTCCACCAAAGCACTAGCCGGGCGAAAAGAGTCACCGGCCCAAATGCTTTCCCGTTTGATTTCGGGGTCTAGTGAGAAAGCAGAGATTGAAGGCTTAGGTAAGCCTAATGATATGGAATAACCCAGCGTGTCACTTGCAAAGCCAAGTTTTAGTCTGAGGCGTTTTTGTCGTCCAGCGGTGCCCTGAACCGGTACTGCACCAGACTGCATACCTCGTGAAAGTTTCTCGGGTCCTGCCCAAAAAGTTGAATTGAGCCCACCTTCTTTAGCCAAAGCGTTTATGACTCCGCCACCTGCGGTTTCTGCTAATAAGCGTAGCGCTCTGTAAAGATTTGACTTGCCGCTGCCATTGGCCCCTGTAATCACGTTTAGCTGACCGAGCGGAATGGTCAGATTTAATAGCGATCGGTAGTTAGCAATGGCGAGCGTTTTAAGCATAAAAGCAGTGTAGGGCTTCGTTCGGATTGCCGCAAGCAGAGCAACGCGCCATAATGTTGTTAGCGCATTTCAGCACTCTAACAAAACAAAATAATCCGGAGAACCCATGAAAACCTTCATCGAAAACATGCCCAAAGCCGAATTACACCTGCACATTGAAGGTACCTTTGAGCCGGAGTTGATGTTTGAAATCGCCCAGCGCAACGGTATCGATCTGCCCTATCACGACGTAGAAGCCTTACGCAAAGCCTACGATTTCAGCCAGCTGCAAGATTTTCTGGATATCTACTATCAGGGCATGAACGTGTTGCAAAAAGAGCAGGATTTTTATGATCTAACCTGGGCGTATTTACTACGCATTCACGCAGAAAACGTGCTGCATACTGAAATCTTCTTTGACCCTCAGGGGCATACTAGCCGT
>CALAJG010000202.1 GCA_937923375.1 uncultured Leucothrix sp. | reverse complement strand
AGTCATCGACGCTAGCTCAGCAGCAGAAATCATTTTGGAGCGCCCAAGTTCAACAGAGCTTGTGAATTTGTTAAACGATGCTGAGTGGGTAATTGCACCCAGCGTTTATATTGCTGAAATGACTAATGTCTTCTGGAAATATCAAAGCTTTACTGACCTTTCACAAGCTGACTGTGAAACCCACCTTGATAATGCCATTGATCTTCCAGACGATATTGTCAATGACAAAGAGCAGTACCGTGAAGCGTTTAAACTGGGCTGTACACTAGACCACTCAATTTATGACATGCTGTACTTGGTGCTTGCGCGTCGACATAACGCTACCCTACTGACTATGGATAAAAAGCTTTTGAAAAATGCTGAGCAAAGTGGTGTGACCATTTGGAAGAATTGAAGCTATTCAATTATGAGAGCCAAAATCATCAATAAAGTCGCTTAAACTGCGTGCGCCAAACAGTGCCGCTGCACGCTCTACGTCATTGTGGATCTATGCGCAAGCTTAACCGGACAGTCCCTGCTTCTAGACCAGATAAAGCAATCAAACCACAAACGTAAACTCCGCCTTCAGAGCACCCTTAGCATCTCGCTTAGGGTCTATTTGCAATAACTCACGCTGAGACTGAAACCAGCTATTACCCGTCTTACCTTCCAAATATAACTGCGTCGTTAGCAATGCTTGATCATTTTGCCAAAGCTTCACATGAATGTGCGGGGGACGCCCCGTGTAAGGCACTGGGTAAAGCGTAGTGAACTGATAGTAGCCCTGCTCATTGGTCAGCTGCGCACCAAACCCATCAAAATTAGGATCGAATTTATCAGCACCATCTTGCAACGGGTGCTGATAAACGCCACGACCATCGCATTGCCAAATTTCAATCTTCGCACCAGTTAATGGATTTCCCTGACGATCCAGAACGCGCCCGGTTAACGCTATCGGCTGACCGACTAAATTATCATTAGCCCGTACAAGATTACTGCGAACAGGAATGGGGACAACAGGATAAAATGGCCCCTCTGCATCTTCCGGCGTTGATTTTCGATTCGCAGCTAACAGTTCAAATGGCGTTGCTAATAATCCGAACAATCCCAAAAATTGTCGTCTTTGCATGGTATTCGCTCTCGTCTGTAAATAGTTTTTAGTAATCCGCCCAATGGATTATCTAGCCTCGTTCTGATAAATAAAAATTACCATTTTGCAAGACAGTCAATCAGGACATTCACTATTGTGGTACGAAGCATGAGCATACTCTGGATGAATATTTGTTGCCTTTCTCCGGAATCCTTAGCGAAGTGTATGCTCAATCTGTTCCTGCAAACGATTCACCAGATGTATCTTAGAGCAGTCAGATCGTGTCAGTATTCCCAATATACGTGGGATGGTCGTTGGCCCCAGCGGCAGCTTCCTAAGTTTGGCAAACGTTGGGTCTGGCATACAAAGGTTGGGTACGATAGAAATACCAAGATTGTGAGCCACCATGCTGGATAATGTCTCGGTCGACTCCATCACCATAACCTCGCGTACATTGACATTGTTTTGAGTTAGCCATTCCTCGACGATCATACCCATAGCAGCGCGTTTGGTATGCCGTATATAAGGCATTTCACGTAGCAGCTGCAACGGGTCATCCCCTTCAACCTCCGGCGAAGCTAGCAGCACTAGCTCTTCCTCTACAAAAGGGAACCAACTGTGATTTTTATCAATACTCAAGGGTTCACTGATCACCGCCGCATCCAACGCACCGCGGGTTACCTGATCGTATAACTCACCAGACAAACCGGGTACCACACGAATGTGCAAGTCTGGGTAATTGCTCATCAAGCGCTTGATAGATTTGGGAATTAACTCTCGGATGGTAGAGGGTACCGCTCCCAGAGTTAACTCACCGATAAACTGCGCATCTCCGGTGAGGTCATCGAGTATCGTTTCATAAGACTGCACAACCAATTGCGCTTTAGGCACCAGCGCTTTGCCAAGCTGATTTAGTCGGGGCGTGCGCTGCGAACGATCAAACAAAGTGACATCGAGCGTCTCTTCCAATCGCTTCATCTGTTGGCCTACAGCGGCATGAGACACACAAATATGATTAGCCGCCGCACTGAAACTCCCTTTCTCGGCAATAGCAATTAATGTTTTGAATAACTGAATCGACATGAGCTCTCCGGTGATGGTGTTATTTCTCATCCCACGACGCGACGTCTTATATAAATAAATAGTTCAGAAACCACTCTATTCACAAGTCCATACTAAAGCAATGCTTTACATCGTATAAAGTACTTTTAGTTTGCATTTAAGTTAGTTTTCCTTAATTCTATTACCCATTTAGAGATACTCAGGAGTGAGAATGTCGGTAGACGATAAAATTGTTCAAGACTTTGTGAATAACAAGGTTGAACTAGTAACCACTGTGCCCTGTAAGCAATTAGCAGGTGTGATTGATAAGATTGATGCATGCAAGGACATCTACCACATTCCGTCTAACAAAGAAGACGAAGGTATGGGCATTTGCGCAGGTGCTTTTATGGGCGGCAAGCGCTCAGCAATCATCATGCAAAACACTGCCATCGGTGTAACCGTTAATACGCTAGCCACATTGACGCAATACTACCGTATGCCACTACCGATGCTAATTAGCTATCGTGGTGAGCTCGGCGAGCCGGTTGCTTGTCAGGTTGAGATGGCAGTCCATACCAAAGCAATCCTTGCTCAGCTTAATATTCCTACCTACCATTTTCACCATGAAGATGATGTCGCTGAACTCGATAAGATTTTGCAGTATACGTTTATGTGTAATAAGCCGGTTGCGATTTTGACTGACGCTAGCTTTTGGAAGGGGTATTAATATGATTCGTTCAGATGTTTTAAAAGCGCTTATTCCAGTCATTTCGGACCATTTCACTGTGTGTAATATTGGCCTACCTAGTCAGGAAATGCATATGATGGATGACCAGCCGACTAACTTCTACATGCTCGGCACAATGGGATTGTCCTCATCGATTGGTCTGGGCTTAGCGCTGGCGCAGAAACAAAAAGTTATTTCTATCGATGGCGATGGATCGGTACTGACTAACTTTGGCACCTTACCCACCATTGCTAATAATGTAGCTGACAACTTCATTTTATTGATTATTGATAATGGTAGCTACGGCTCTACGGGTGATCAGCCGACCTATGCAGGCCAGAAGACGTCATTGGCGGCGGTTGCCTCAGCGTGCGGTTGCGAGAACGTTGTTGAGTGTCAGGCTGAAGATGCCGTTGAGACTATGAAAGCTGCTTTGGCTAGTGACAAGATGACAATCATTGTTTGCAAGTGTGAATCCGGGAATATTCCCGTACCCGTGATCACCATGGATCCTGTAGTGATTCGTGATCGCTTTATGACTGAAATGGCTAAGCGGAACGCTTAATCAAAAAACGCCCTTTGAAACCAAAGGGCGTTTTTGGTTCTACAACGCTAATTAGCTAGCGATAGCGCGCTTCAGGATTAGTAACAACATCCGGACGCGACAAACCAGCAATCACCTGCTCCAGATTAATGCTGCCGATAGTAGCACCGCTCCCATCGATTACATTAGCAGCCTTACCCGGCGCGTTAGACACAACCTGCAGTGCCTCTTCAAGATTCAAACTCTGATCCAAAGATGGCCCTTCAACACTTGTGCCTTTATCCATAAGCGTTCTGAGTCGAATAACACGCCCACGATTAATGTCCTGGATAAAGTCAACAATGTAGTCATCAGCAGGATGCATAATAATATCCTGCGGATCACCTTGCTGAATCACCGCGCCATCACGCAAGATTGCGATAGAGTCGCCAATACGCAGCGCCTCATCCAAGTCGTGCGTAATGAATACAATCGTCTTGTGCAGTTCATCCTGCAAGCCTAACAACACATCCTGCATGTCAGTACGTATCAATGGATCAAGTGCTGAGAACGCTTCATCCATCAGTAGGATTTCCGCATCCGTCGCTAGCGCTCTTGCTAAACCAACGCGCTGCTGCATACCACCTGACAGTTGAGCCGGGTAATGATCTTCAAAACCTGCAAGACCTACACGCTCAACCCACTTCTGGCTTTGCTTCTTAGCCTCTTCAAGCTTAACGCCTTGAACAACTAAACCATAAGCGGCATTCTCTGCAACCGTGCGATGCACATGCAAACCAAACTTCTGGAATACCATCGACGCTTTATGACGGCGAAAATCCCTCAGTTTGTTTTTGCCCATAGCAAGAACATCCTCACCATCAACAATCATTTCCCCAGCCGTTGGCTCGATCAAGCGATTGATATGACGAATCAACGTAGACTTACCCGAACCAGAAAGCCCCATGATCACCGAAACGCCCTTCGCAGGGATATCGATATTGATGTCTTTCAGACCCAGAACGTGACCGTGCTTTTCTAACAGCTCAGTTTTAGACATACCGTCTTGAACATGCTTCAACACAGACTTAGGACGTTGACCAAAAATCTTGTAAAGATTCTTAATCTGAATTTTCATATCAGCCATGATTCTCTCCGTGACGATGCTTTTGTAAACGAGCACCATAGCTCTGAGTAACACGATCAAAGATGATTGCCAGTGCAACAATCGCTAAACCATTCATCAAGCCAAGTGCCAGATACTGGTTCGAGATTGAGCGTAGTACTGGTACACCCAGACCTGCAACACCGATCATAGAAGCGATAACGACCATAGACAATGCCATCATAATGGTTTGGTTAATACCCGCAAATATGTTTGGCAGCGCCAGTGGAATCTGCACCCCAAAGAGCCTTTGAAAGTAGTTAGCGCCAAATGCATCAGCCGCTTCCAATGCCTCTTTCTCAACCAATCGAATACCGAGATTCGTAAGTCGAACAATCGGCGGAATCGCGTAAATACAAACCGATATAAGGCCGGGTACTTTACCAATTCCCAACAGCATTACCACTGGAATCAAGTAAACGAACGCCGGAATGGTCTGCATGATATCGAGCACTGGTGTAATCATCGCCTGCAATCGATCAGAGCGCGCCATCAAAATCCCCAGCGGAATACCGATCACCAAACACAAGGTAGTTGCAACGGAAATAATCGCCAACGTGGACATCGTATCTTCCCACATACCGAGATACGCTATCGCTAGAAATGATAAAATCGAACCCACAACAATCCAAATGCTACGTGACCCTAACCAAGCCAAGCCAGCAACAATCAGAATAATGATGGGCCAAGGTGTTGCTAAGAGCAATTTCTCAAGCCACACCAAGAAGAAGAGGACAGGATCAAAGAAATTTTCCAGGGACTCACCAAATTCCCGCGAAAAATCTCTGAAACTCCCATCAATCGTTTTTTTCAGGTCACGGAGACCTTGTCGTTCCATCTCTGGAACGGTTGTGAAAAAGTCGTACCAAGCCACTTTTATTCCCCATTTTGTTTAAACAAAAAAACCCGCCTGAAACAACAGACGGGCTTAGTTTCATCTGCTTGGGAATTCTATTCAATTCACCAAACATCTCGCTTAGTAATTAAAGACCAGCTTTAATCTTTTCAGCAACTTCAGGTGTTACCCACTTAGACCAGATCTGGTCATTCGTTGATAAGAATGCCATCGCAGCATCTTCACCACCAGCTTGCTCGTCAGCCATGTAAACCAACATCGCGTTCATCGCACTTCCAGGGAATACACGCTTCTGAAGGTAAGTCATTACCTCTGGGCCACCGTTCTTCTTGAACTTCTCAGTTACAACAGAGTGTACTTCTGACTGAGTCCATGCAGATGGCTTAGGGTTTGCACAGTCTTTTTCAGCTTTAGCGATACAACCGTCCCAGTTCTCACTACCCGCGAAAGGAACGCCGAATGGTAGTTTAACCATGTCGTGCTTACCGATCATAGAAGTAGGTGACCAGTAATAGCCGAACCAGTTTTGTCCACGCTCAACCGCCTTAGTCATAGAACCGTCAAGACCTGCAGCAGAACCAGGATCAACTAATTTCCAGCCCTTCTTTTCCATTTCAAAAGCACGGAACAAGTTAGCGTTAGATAGCTGACAACCCCAACCTGCAGGACAACCGATGAAAGCACCTTTAGATGGATCTTCTTTGTCTGGGAATAAGTCTGGGCGCTTTAATACGTCTAGAACAGTCTTCAGCTCAGGATGTTTCTTCTGAGTCGCAGGTGGAATCCACCAGCCTTCACCTAGCTCAGTGATAGGGCCGCTGTTTACAGAGTGTAACGTCTTTGCTGCAAATGCTTTGTTTAGTGGCTCACGAACCGCATTGATCCATAGCTCACCCGCAAGGTCTGGTTGGCCCTTTTCATTCATAGATGCGAACGTAGTAGTCGTCGCGCCTGGAACCATTGTAACTTTACAACCAAAGCCTTTTTCAAGAATCAGTTTGTCTACATTGGCCATTAACTCGCCTGAAGCCCAGTTCCACTCAGCAATCTGAATGTTTCCGCAAGCAGCCATTGCAGCATTACCACTGAATAACAATGTAACCCCTAATGCTGTTTTTCTAATTAGACTCGATAATTTCATTCTTACTCCTTCCTATACCATTAAATCAAAATTGATAAGCCATTAGGAACCTCACGCGATTCGAAGTTCTGCTGGCAGTATTTTATTGGATGGCACTCCTCCGATGACCAAGTACAAAAGCCCACTTTCGAACTGATCACTTTTTGATGCCCACGCCAATATAACACAGTCATACGGGTCTTAAGCGCTCACTGGATTTTTAATTAAAATAAAACACAGCCCACAGACCAAAATACTTTTAAAGGTGTGCAGATACACTTAAGATTTTCCGAAATTGACTTATATCTTGACCACTCTACGCCTGAAGAGTTCATTAGTAAATACTTATACTGTTGGTTTTATAGGCACGACTCTTTGTACTTTTTCGGTTCGCAGCAAGGCTTTCTGAATGAAATCCCCATTAACCGAAGGCGGTTTAAGTTTCTTTTCAAACCAAAACGCTACGGGCTGCTCATACCCCAAACCGTGCATATAGTTATAAAGTGATTTCTTCAACCCCCGGCCAAGCATTTCGTGGTCAGCGGTCACAGGATCTGTAAATTCTATATCATTATTAGCGAAGGTCGCATTGGCAGGAGGGTGTAACGTCACGCCAAACTGCTCAGGCTGTTGGCCTACCGGACTATGAATCGTTGCGGAAAAGCGATGCCAGTAGGCTGAGTGAATACATTGATGCATCATCAGTTGACGCACATATTCCAATGATTCGATCGTTTCTGTCTCAGTTTGTGTAGGAAAGCCGTACATAAGATAGGCATGAACTAAAATACCTGCATCAGAAAATGCTTTGGTCACTCTTGCGACCTGGTCAACAGTGACGCCTTTTTTCATTAACCTAAGCAGGCGATCTGAAGCCACTTCCAGTCCGCCACTCACCGCCACACAACCGGAGTCCGCCAACAACTGACAACGTTCAGGGCTAAAGGTTTTTTCGAAACGGATATTCCCCCACCAGGTTATGGTCAGCCCTTTTTCAATGAGTTTGCGGGCCATGGCAAACATCACTTTGGGCGGTGCCGCTTCATCGACAAAATGAAAGCCGGTTTGTCCTGTCTCATTAATCAACTTCTCGATTCGTTCCACGATGATCTCAGCACCTGCCTCATCATAGCGGCCAATGTAATCCAATCCGATATCGCAAAAACTACACTGTGTCCAATAACAACCGTGGGCCATCGTGAGTTTATTCCAGCGACCGTCACTCCAGATGCGATGCATTGGATTAAGCATCTCGCACAACGAGAGGTAGGAGTCTAACGGCAAACCGTCATACACTGGCGTACCAATGTCTTTATGTGGGATGTCGGTAGCTTGAGACTGTTGTTGGAAACAAACCAAGCTATCTTGACGGTAATAAGTCCGGTGTAAATCTTCTTTATCTAACTTACCGGCCAGATGCTCAAACAACGTCAGCAGTGGCCGCTCGCCATCGTCCAGCATAATGAAGTCGACATAGTCAAAAATGCGAGGGTCTTTGAGGCTGCGTAGCTCGGTGTTGACATACCCTCCTCCAAAAACGATCTTGGTATTCGGCGAATGCGCTCTGCACGCTTTAGCGATTTGCAATGCCCCCAACATATTGCCGGGGAATGGGATTGTAATCCCGAGCACGTCGGGCTTTACTTCCTGCAAATGCCTGAGAACCAAGGCGTTTAGATTTGCTTCTACCAAGCCAACCGGGCCTTGCAAGGTCTCATGTAAGTTATCAAACGTAGGATTGGATGCTGCCAGACTTTCGCCATAGCGCGATATTTCAAAATTGACATCAACGCCCTGACTAATCACCTGCACCAGATCATCGATAAACAAGGTTGCAAGGTGCTTGGCTTTATCCTGTGTGCCGAGATCACCAAACGCCCAGCGCAAAATATCACCCGTCGCTTCCTCGAGCCCAGCCAACCCCTCAAATGATGGACCTTCTGGCAGGAAGCGCCTGGAGACTATCCGCAATGCCAGGCTAGGATCTTTACCTTGCAGAAAACGTATCACCGGACCAACGCATAGCTGGTATTGCTCAAACTCAGCCATAAATTGATAAATGACATCGGGCAATTCATCATCTTCAAAGTCGGCATAATGGATTTCAACGACATCCAAAATCTGCTCCAGCCCTTCTGGTGTGAGCAAGGTCAGCAACAACTCAATTGCGAGGTCTCGCTGAACCACATCAAAACCTTGCTCACGGAGGAATCCAGTCAGATAAGCCGTGGCAGGGTATGGCGTATTCAGCTGCGTCATCGGTGGGATGCAAAACAGTGTTTTCATCAATTTATCTTAACCACTACACCAACCATTTCATCAACCATTAGCGTGCACGATGCTGCGTTCCCATGCCGGCTGTAATAAACACGACACTGGCTTTTTCAACGACATCGGCCGTATGCCAGACACCAGGGTCATTGATAGCATATTCTCCAGCTTCCAGCACAATCCGATTTTCAGTTCCATCAATCAACTCTTGAATAAAAGTGACCGAACCGCTAGTACACAACACTACTTCACTGCCATTCGGATGCATTTCCCACATATCCCAAGACTCAGAAAATGTGTGCATACTCACTAATCGCCCTTCTACCCCGTCACTTGCACTGCGCGCCGCATAGTCCATGTACCAATCCATGGAACCATTAAAATCCGGCTGGATTTCAGCCGTCGCACCCAGCCCCAAATGAATTGGGTTTAACGTAATTTTACTTGCAACCATTTGACGCTTCCTTTGTCTGAAAACTTAGTGAATTTATCTCACTTTCATAACACCTTGTCGAATGAATTAGTGGTTATATCTGAATAGTCACAATTCTCTGAGCGCAGGTACTATTAACTTAATAATAAACTATGATTGAACCCTATCTATAAACCAAACAGTACAATAAGAGGGCTACAGTGAATACAATAAATTATCAACGCTTGAACTTTGCAATACTCATTTCCGTATTAACAATGTTCACCACAGCATGTTCCAGCCAGCAAAACGCACCTTCTATGACCAACAGACCGGCCGCCACAATAACAAATGAAGACCTGACCTCTATGAAATGGCAGCTGGTTTCTATCGCACAAAAAGGTAAAACAGCCAGCACCAGACTTAACACAGGGACAGCTGCCAGTCGTTTTAACTTCTCATTTAAAAACGGCCAACTGTCCATTAACGGCGGTTGCAACAGACTTGGCGGTGCTTATAAGTTATCGGCTGGCAATAGCATTGCTTTGGGTCCGATGATGGGCACTAAAATGGCTTGCGCACGGAAGCTTATGGAAGCTGACAATGAAATCCTTAGCTATTTAAGCGGCATTACCAATTACGCCATCAACGGTCGTGCGCTCACACTCACCACAGCCTTTCAACAACGACTGGTATTAAAAGGCACGCCAACGGCGCAGACCCGATATGGGGGTGAAGGCGTTCGTAAGTTCATCGAAATCCGCAATAGCGATGAGGGGATTCGATGGCGCGAAGCGAAGTACAACAGCAACTGGATCAGGATTAGAGATAACGCTGCCTGGGAAACTGTCTACCCTGGCATTCAGGGATTCGTACCTGAGAGCAATCGTCAATACATAGTCCGCATTTTTGAGTACCTTGACCCTCAGACTCAACAATCGGTTTGGGTAAAAGATATGGTTACTTCAAATGGAATTATTAAGTAAAAAGTGAGTAGGCAACACCTCTGGACTTTATTCACAGCCAGCCGTTATTAGCTGGCTGTGAACCTATCAGGCCTTGCTCAGGCTTTTACCTTCCAAAGCAGTGGGAACTTAGGATCGAAAATAGTCATTTTGCCACCCGCAACATCAAGCTTTTCAGAAACATCCAGCTCATCGCCTGCTTTTACCAAGGTGATCATTTCCTCGTTCGCAGCCATTCCATAAAAACCCGCGCCATTTAAGGACGTAAATCGCTCCAGATTTTCAAGCTTTCCAGCCGCTTCAAATACATGTGCCAGAACAGACAGTGTCACCGAGACATTAAATATTCCTGCACAACCACAGGCGCTTTCTTTGGCACCGTCCAGATGGGGAGCGGAATCGGTACCTAAGAAAAAGCGCGAATCGCCGGACGTTGCTGCCTCCACAAGCGCCAGGCGATGAGTCTCGCGTTTAGCCACCGGCAAGCAGTAGTAATGCGGCTGGATGCCACCTACCAACATGGCGTTTCGATTGATCACCAGATGATGCGGTGTGATGGTTGCCGCAACATTTCTGTCACAGGACTTTACAAACTCAACACCGTCCGATGTGGTGATGTGTTCCATAACAATTTTTAAACCAGAGAACCTGGCTTGTACCCGTGAGAGCGTTCTTTCAATGAAGACAGCTTCGCGATCAAAAATATCGATCTCAGCATCGACAACTTCGCCATGAACCAAAAGCGGCATGCCGATTTCCTGCATCACCTCTAGCACAGGGTAAACAGCTTCAATGTTTTTGACACCAGCCGCTGAATTGGTTGTTGCACCAGCGGGATACAGCTTTGCAGCGACGATATCGCCATTAGCATAGCCAGCACGGACATCCTCAGGGTCGGTTTGCTCAGTGAGATAAAGCACCATCAACGGTTGAAAGGTATCCGTTTCTGGCAATGCCCTATTAATGCGCTGACGATATGCAGAGGCATCCGCACTGGTCACAACGGGTGGTACCAAATTAGGCATAATGATGGCACGTGCAAAGTGTGCCGAGGTATAGGGCAGCACGGCCTCCAGCACGTTACCATCACGTAAGTGAAGGTGCCAGTCGTCTGGTTGACGAATTCTCAGTTGCTTGATGTCTGACATGTGCTAACCCCCATACGGCCCAATAAAATTGAGCCGCATCATAGCACTTAACCGATCAGGATTTCAGCGGAATATCGATAGTAGTCTTGAGATCTAATCCTTGGTTTTCACGAACATCGGATACATAGGTCTCAACCATCGGCTTGCCCATTTTTATTTTGTGCTTAAACATACGGGCATGGCTAAATGCGCTGTGCCAAGCCATTTCCAAATGCTTATAGTCACCCGCTAATTCAGTACGCAGGTAGACTTGCATGGGCAATGTTCCGGTTGTAAAGCCGTCAACCTCTTTTATGGCTGTTACCGGAACCGCCATATCGCAGATAACTTGATGCTTTTTCTGATCAAAATCGTGGTAGAGGGTAAATGCAGGGCCGTTCATTTCTAAGTCATTGTCTGCAACTGCCTGCAGTACCTTTGGAAAAGACTCGCTCATTACCGTCTGTAGATTGTCTATAGAGCCGGCAAAGTGACTCGCAATATAACTCACTTCCTGACTTTCGATGACGCCTGAAAAGCCAATTTCAAATGGATCACTATTGTCGCCACTCTGCATTGCAAGTTTAGCTAAACCAATTTCGTAATCCTTGCCAACCCAGCCATCCATCATACGGCTCATCCAACGGAACAAGAACGGCATTTTACCGCGCATACCCCACGTCACTTCGGTTCCTTCAGCAACGGGACTGAAGCGCCAGTAAACGTCGGACTTCGACTTCATCGGCTTGTAAAACTCTAGCGCTTGCTCAATGGACTCATTCTCCACCATACTGACATGGCGCATTTTTCCGGCACCGATATGATCCCCGGACCAACTGTACCAGCCATCAGGCTCGGATGTCGTAGAGCCGTACTCAATCAAAGAGTCTGGCTCGTGCATAAGCCAGGGACTCCAGTCACCCCAGTGCTTTAAGTCTACTACCTGTGCATAAACTGCGCCCGGGCTGGCTTTTATTACACGAGAACGAATAACCTCATAGTCAGCCGGCTGTGTCGCTAACCAGATTAAGCCCCCAAGAATAATTAAACCAATAATCAAGAACACAATACTCATAGCATTTCTCCATTAACGATTTTTCAAACGGACTTTGATCACGTCCATTAAGACATCGAAATCAAAGCGCCGTGCTTGCTGAATACTACTGTCATATCGTTCGAAATCTGCTTTAAAAACCCCTAGATTATCGACTGCTTTTTGCTTTTCTGCTGCATCTATATGCAAATGATCAGTTTTCAGCTTTGCTACATACGTAGCATACGCTGGCAAGCTCGTATTGTAAAAAGTACGAACTTTATCGGCACGTTTAGCGTCACCAAGGCTAATGTCCAAAATATGCGTCATTGATGCATTAAGCGGGGCTAACAAGGCCTGCCATTCTGGTGACAATTCAGCGGTATCCTTTTCTATTTGTTCAGACTGTTGATGCGCTTTCTGAATAAAATCAGGCTGCTGCTTGAGCGCTTCTCGCTGCTTCCAGCGCGCTTGGCTATCGGTAACAACTTCGGCACTTTTCTCCCAGGCTACGCTAACACTCCGACGTATTTTGCGGTAAATCACATAGGCTATGATCAGCAGAATTATGATGCCAATCATCGTTGCAAAAAATATCGTGAGTCTAATCATGGCTTGGCTCTATACCTCTACTTACCAACGTTCAATCTCTAGATTATGTACTGGGAAAATACCCGTTTTTCGATCTTCAAAGTATTTTTTAAGCGTCATATGAACTGCGCGAAATGCAATCTCATTCCAGGGAATTTCTTCCTCTTTGAACAATGCAACCTCAAGGCTTTCGGTTCCAGCCGCAAATTTATCATCGACCAAGTCACCTAGCATCAATACATGCACTTGGTTGACACTTGGAACGCTAATGACGGTGTATAGCTGAAGGTTCTCGACTTCGGCTAAAGCTTCTTCCCGTGTTTCACGAGCTGAACCTTCAGCTAAGGTTTCATCGTTTTCCATGAATCCTGCGGGCAGCGTCCATTTACCATAGCGGGGCTCAATAGCGCGCTTGCAGAGCAGTACTCTGTCCCCACTAACCGGCAGGCTACCGCCGATGATTTTGGGATTGTGGTAGTGAATAGTTTCGCAGTTGTCACAGACATGACGCAGGTGATCGTCACCCTCTGGGATTTTTCGGGTAACCGTGTGACCACATTCACTGCAAAAATTCATGCGCTTTCCTCGCCATTAAGACCAAATTTATTCTAATTAATTTATCTCAATTGCTGAGACCAATTACCAGACGAGATTATACCACAAGCCTATCAACCCACTATTCAAATATGAGACCATAGCGCTAACAATCAAGCAGGTCTTTCAGCAATGAATCAAAATGACAAGCACACTCTCTGGACACAAAAAACCATCAGGCTAAAAGCGCAAGCGCGCGGATTCCATCTTGTCACTCGCGAAATACTTAACGAGCTACCCGAACTAACAACGCTGGAAATCGGGACATTACACGTTTTTATCCAGCATACTTCCGCTTCCATCAGCATTGGTGAAAATGCCGACTCCACGGTGCGCAATGACCTGGAAAGCCATTTCAATCGCTACGTACCGGAAGATGCACCCTACTATCGACATGATTATGAAGGCAGCGATGACATGCCTGCGCACATCAAAAACTGTATCATCGGAAGCAGCCTGACGATTCCAGTGAGCAACGGTCGACTTAACTTAGGAACGTGGCAAGGCATCTACCTTTGCGAGCACCGTAACCACGGCGGCAGCCGCACCCTTATCTTAACGTTAAACGGTACTACCTAGAGGCATTTGCTGGATGAGTATAGTCGAATGAGCACCCCCATTAGCGAAAAACTGGTCAATCTAAAAAACTGGATGCGCCTAGCGCCGATCTGGCTAAAGCATGGCTCGCCGTTGAAAATGGATGAGGAACTGCGCTTTTTCCCAACGGCTGGAAGGCAACTGCAGAATGGCGATTGGGAGGTGCCAGTGCACGCTTGGTTTTACGAGCTTGACCAGACCAGCTTGATGCGGTTACTCAGCGTGAAAGCCGTCGCTGAGCTTCTAGAGTTTATGGACATCACGGAAGAACAAGCACGCCTACCGGTATTTCAGGAGCGCATTAAATGGTTTTTGGTAGATAACGAAAGCAATAAGCGCATCGAAATGCAATTAGACGAAGAAAACTACAAATCCCCCAGAACGGGCTTGGATGGCCACTCCCATTTTAATATACCTTATCAAAGCACTGAGGCAGGACAGTGGATTGATATCCCGGTGGTTATGCCCGAAGGAGATACCCGCCAGTTTCACGCGCAGTCACAGCTGATTCCCAGACAGGGCCTGACCGTTATTTCGGATATCGATGACACAATAAAATTTAGCCATGTGCTGGATAAAAAGAAGCTGGTACAAAACACTTTTCTTAAAGAATATACCGCGACCAAGGGTATGCCTGCTTTTTATCAGTGGCTTGCCAATAAAGGGGCTTATTTCCAGTATTTATCCTCTTCACCTTGGCAGATGCACCCTATGCTGGAGCCACTGCTAAACGACTATTACCCCAAGGGTGCCGTCCACCTCAGAAACTTCAACCCCAGCAATCGCAGCTTCTTTAAGTTTTTCATGTCATCTGAGGTCTATAAAATTACTAAAGCGATGAATATCGTCGATCGCTATCCCGAACATCAGTTTATTTTAATTGGTGATTCAGGTGAGAAAGACCCAGAGGTTTACGCACGGATTTATCGCGAATTTCCACACAACATAAAGCAAATTTTGATCCGTGCCGTTGACGGCTCAAACTTGCACCACACACGCTTCACTGAAGTGTTTGCCGACGTACCAAAAGACAAGTGGAAAGTTTTTGCTGAGCCATCACATTCTTTAATAGATTTACCCTAGTATTTGGCCGTAGAATTCCGCGATAAGGCAATGGAGTAAACACTCGCTGCCTCGTCAAAGGATTCCAATAATGCTAAAAATAATGACAAGCACCTGGCCCCTGTTTTTGGGTCTCAGTCTGATCATGCTTGGAAACGGCTTGCAAGGTACCCTATTAGGGATCCGCGCCACCATGGAAGGCTTCGATACCAGCGTCACTGGACTAGTCATGTCCGGTTATTTCATTGGTTTAATTATCGGTTGTTATTACGTACCCCGCATGATCGAAAGGGTCGGCCACGTGCGTGTATTTGGTGCACTAGCCTCGGTTGCATCCGTATCGATACTGATTCAGGGCATTTGGGTAGACCCATTCTTTTGGTGGACCATGCGACTGGTCACCGGCTTTGCCTATGCAGGGCTGTATATCGTTACCGAAAGCTGGCTAAACGACGCTTCAGATAATGACACCCGCGGACAAATGCTTAGCATTTATATGATTACATCCCTTGGCAGCATGGCGGGCGGTCAGTTCCTACTTAATATCGCGCCACCTGAGCAGATCGAGCTGTTTGTTTTAACCTCGTTATTAGTCAGCTTAGCCGTTGTACCCTTGCTCATATCAGCGACTCGCGCACCGACCTTTGACACGCCAGAGTCGGCCAGCATCCTTCACCTATTTAAAGTATCTCCGCTAGGCGTATTCGGCATGTTTGCTTCGGGTATCAGCATGGGTGCATTTTTTGGAATGGGAGCGGTGTACACAACTAATTTAGGGCTAAGTGTCAAGGAAATCTCTTTCTTCATGAGTGCCGTGATTTTAGGTGGCTTCATAAGTCAGTATCCTCTGGGATGGCTGTCCGATCGATTTGGACGACGTCACGTTATTCTAAACACCTGCATGTTTGGCGCGATCCTAGGTTACTACGCAGCATTTTTTGAATCGACAGGGCTCATGTTTTATGTGTTTGCCGTACTCATCGGCGGCATGATTATGCCGCTCTATGCCTTATGTAGCGCTCACGTAAACGACTATTTGTCACCTAAACAAATGGTCGCTGCCAGTGGCACCTTGGTATTTATTAATGCCGCTGGGGCTACCATCGGCTCACCGATAGCTGCAACCAGCATGAAATATTTAGGTTCTGCAGCCTTTTACGGCACGATCGCGTCAACCATGATGGCCGTCGTTATCTACACACTCTGGCGCAGCCGCCAACGTGATGCATTGCAAGAAGATGATCTGGGTGATTTCGTGATAATGGCACCCACTCCACTGAGTGCCTCACTTAACCTGGATGTTGAAGAGGAAGCTCGTGAGGAAGCCTATCAGGAAGAGCCAGAAGAAGTGCAGGCAAGCTTTGAGGATCTGGCTGAAGAATTAAAGGAAGAGCTGGCACCAGCAGATAGTCAAAACTGAACCCACAAATTGAGCGTATCCGCGTTGCATTAACAGAAACGACTGGTTTATGCTCGACGCTCTATTTACTCATTCTGGGAATCGGCAATGACTGAAAAAACAATCGTCTCAACAGAAAATGCACCATCAGCAATTGGGCCTTATTCGCAGGCGGTTACCGCAGGAAATACGACGTATATCTCCGGGCAAATACCGCTGGACCCAAAGACCATGAAAGTCGAAACACAGGACTTTGCCGAGCAAGCTGATCAGGTATTTAAGAACCTTCAGGCTGTTGCCGAAGCCGCTGGCGGATCACTCAAGGATATCGTAAAACTTAACATCTACCTTACTGATCTGGCTAATTTCTCGATGGTTAATGAAGTGATGGTGCGCTACTTCAACGAGCCATTTCCAGCGCGCGCTGCAGTTGGTATTTCTCAATTGCCGCTAGGCGTTCAAGTGGAAGTTGAAGGGGTCATGGTCGTTTAATCGGCCAGATTGATAGCTTATGCGCCCTGCTCACGCCATTATAGATTTAGCCGCGATTCGTCACAATTATGGTGTCGCTAAGTCCACTGCGCCAGAGGCTCGTGCTATTGCCATCATCAAAGCCAATGGCTATGGGCACGGCGCGGTTGAAGTTGGCAAAACTCTGGCCCCAATTGCAGATGGCTTTGGGGTTGCTTGCATTGAAGAAGCATTGGAGCTTCGTGAGTCTGGCATCACCAATCCCATGTTGTTATTGGAGGGGATTTTTGACCCTGATGAACTTCCTTTGGTGGATGAGTATCGTTTTAGCATTGCCGTTGCGACTCAGCAGCAGCTCGACTGGCTGCTGGAGTCAAAACTCAAACAGCCGATTGATGTTTTCTTGAAAATTGATAGCGGCATGCATCGATTAGGCATCGAGCCCGAAAACGCTTTAGAAGCTTATACAAAACTAAAAACCAGCGCTAAAGTTAAAAACACAGTCATGATGACGCATTTCGCCAGAGCCGACGAGCCAGCAATATCTGCCACCAGCGATCAAATCGAACGGTTTAACAAAGCCATTGAATGCATTAGAGCACCCTGCTCGCTTGCAAATTCAGCTGGTACGTTAGCCCACTTTAATTCGCACCAACAATTCGTCCGCCCCGGGATCATGCTCTACGGCGCAACACCACTCGGCCATAGTCATGAAACAGATGTGTTACTGAAGCCGGCGATGTCGCTGCGTTCAGCTATTTTCTCGATAAGAGACCTACCAGCTGGCGAACCGATTGGCTATGCCGGACGCTATGTAACAGACAAACCAACACGAGTGGGCGTTGTAGCAATGGGTTATGCGGATGGTTATCCGCGACACGCCGTTGACGGCACACCGGTTTCTATTGATGGGCACCGAAGCCGCATCATTGGCAAAGTTTCTATGGATATGCTAACGATTGATTTGACCGACCTTCCTCATATAAAAGAAGGCACACCGGTTGAGCTCTGGGGTAATGATATTAAAGCTAATGAGGTGGCGGATCACTGCGATACTATTTCTTACACGCTCTTTACTGGAGTGACCCGTCGGGTTCCTTTGCGCTACGTCAACCGTAACAATTAACAAAAGCGCTTTCAGGAATCTAGACTAAGCACGTGGTAATCTTACCGTTTGTCTAACTGCAGGCATTCTGATGAAGCAGAATAATTTAATAGTAGTTTATGCAGCCCTGATTAACGTGATGCTGGTTGCCTCTATTCCTATGTTTTTCTCGAACATTGCTTCATCTGGCCTTAAACGAAATAGGTAGCCCCCCTGACTGACTATGGAAATAGCCAGCTTTTCTCTGAATAACCGCCTATCAGGAAGTTTGCTGCGTAAGGGGTTTCTTAAATTACCACAGCCATTGAGAATCTTATACTGATTCAGCCAAGAAGGCATGATTATCAGCATAACTCTAAATCCATTCTCAAGGATGAGGTAGACACAATGATAAAATTTCTCGGAAGTAAAATGGATACACTGACGATGAAAGAAACGGTCAAAGTTATTAATGACCGAATTGATCAAGGAACTTTCACACAGCATGTCGTTGTA
>CALAJG010000201.1 GCA_937923375.1 uncultured Leucothrix sp. | reverse complement strand
CTTCAGGCACAGTCAGCTTTATACTACCACCTAATGTTGGAACCGTCACACTCGCTCCTAATGCAGACTCCCAGGGAGCAATAGGTAATTCCACATAGACATCTTTACCTTCCAAACGGAATTTTGGATGCTTATTGATTTGGATTTGTAACAGCAAATCCCCACCGTTGGAGGCTTTTCCTGCCAAGCGAATCTTTTTGCCCTCCTCAATACCCTTGGGTATCTTTACTTGAACGCTGTCGCCTCCCTGAATACGAATTCGCTTACTGGCACCCGTAAATACATCTTCCAAGTCTAACAATATGGTTGCGGATTGTGGCTCGGGTTTTTGAGTGCCTGTAAATGAGTCCCGACCGAAAAACGTATCAAAGAAGTCGCTAAAGCCTGAGTTATTGCCGAATCCACCAGCAGAATTTGCGCCACCATATCCAGAAGTCCTACTAAATGGATCAGCTCCGCGAAACCCACCGCTGCCCATTGCATCGTACTCTCTACGCTTGGCAGGATCGTTGAGTACCTCATAAGCCTCTTGCACCTCTTTAAAGTGCTCTTCAGCATTAGGTTCTTTACTAATGTCCGGATGGTATTTTTTTCTGAGCTTGCGGTAGCTTTTGCGGATATCGTCTTTATCAGCGGCTTTAGTAAGATTTAGAGTTTTATAGTAATCTTTGTATTCCATAGGTTCGTAACCGCTTGGTTTGCCATTTCACGACTCAATTAAGTCACTCCACCCTTCTAGATGGCGTTTTATTTTTCTAATTCAAGCATCGAAGGGCTATTTTACTGGAAACCTACAAGTGGATTGACCTCACCCGTGCAAGGGTGAGGCAGCATGGCTTGATACCTTGGGGATGTTTAAGGCTTCTTAGGGGTCTCGTACGGCACTTCTTTATGAAACGGCTTCCACGTCGTTTCATATCCAACAAAACCCTTTTCATTCGCTTTCATTTGGCGAGTTGTAACATACTCCGTTTCACCTTCTGGAACTTCAGGTCGTTGCTTGCTAGGTTCACTCATGAAATTTTCCTCTTTGTTAAAATTAAGATGTTTTCACACTTGTAACGAGGCAACAAGTTCTTGTGCCCGCTGTGATCGTTCTAAAGCCTTTGCTTTAAAGTTCGTATACTCAGTCCCTTCAAATAAGTCATGGATTTTATCAAATTCAGCAACCGATGCTTCAGCCATATCCAAGTAGTCTGATTCGGCTGCAAGTGAGTACATAGCCGATACCCTATTAGCTGACACCATTGACCAGATTAGCGGCAATGAGTCTCGATCAAGCACTTTTAAAACAGAATCATACACAGGGATAGACGCTTCCAAGGAGCCAATATCTTCCTCATGCTCACCCAGTGCCTGCAAGGTCGCAGCTACATTATTTTGTGTTATTGCCCAAGCAATCTTATTCTTATCTAGGGTTCGCTCACTCAGCACGTTACGAAAAGATACCAAAGCTTGCTCCAATGTGCGCGCGCCTCGCCGATGTGTGCCAAGCTGATACAACACTGTACCAACATTACACATAGCAGAAGCCCAAACATCACTATTGTCTTCACGCGGCAATAAAGACACGGCCTTTTTGAAAGACCCAAGCGCCTGCTTCAGCATCCCGGCATCATCTTCAAGTTGACCAACTGCTTGGATGGCAATTCCTAGATTATTGGTTGAGTGAGCCCAGTCCAGCGGCATTTCATCCTCAGACCGTATCTCCAGCGCCTGCTCGTAGGACAAGGCTGCCTGCTCCAAATAATGAACACTACCGCTACGCTGACCTATAAAGCCCAGAACATCACCTATGCTATGGTGAATCGCTGCAAGCCCGGCCGGATCTTCTTTACGATCCGTCATCATTTGCATGCTCTGCAGCAACTCAATAGACTGTTGAAAAACATGCGCGCTGCCAAGGCGTAACTCACGCCTATCAGCGCCATCCTGAAGAGTCTCCTGCGAGTTCGCCCACTCTATCAACGACGGTTTGTTTAAGCTCAACTCAAATACAGTACTTTCAAAGCGTTCAATGGCCTTGCGCAGGGCGCCATATACCGGCGATTCCTCATCGATAATATCGAGCAGATCACGACCATTATTTTGATGTCGCCATTGAAAGGAAACCCCAAGGCCAGGCGTTAGCAGAGTTTCTGAGTATAGATGAGACAAATCGAATACCCGTAACGTTAACTGGAAATTGACCTTACGTTTTGATCCTTACCAACGATGTCGCTTATATCAGGCTCAGCGTCAACCGGCCCACCTAGTTCAATTTCCTCTTCTGTCGCATCGCGCACAGTTAATATATCCAACCTGAATATCACCTCACGACCACATAGAGGATTATTGCCATCGATCGTCACGGTTTCTTCGTCAACCCGAGTAACAAGGAACGATTTAGTATTGCCCTGCTCGCTTTCCATGAGTACAGAGGTACCGATCTGTCGATATTCTTCAGGCACATTTTCAATTTTATCAGTGAAAACTAATGACTCGTCTCTTTCGCCGAACAGCTCCCTACAATCGATAGGCACTTCAATAACGTCCCCAGGCAGCTTACCTTCTAACTCAGCCATTACCGGTGGCGCAAGAATTTCGTTAACGCCGTGAATGTAACCTATCGGGAACTCAACTTCAGTCAGTACGCTACTGGTTTTTACATCGATAACCTTGTAAGTCAGCTCTACTAATTTTCCATCAGCAACTGGGTCTTCCATCGTCATATCGTTCATTCACTTACTCCTTAGAGTTGGACTGAAAGCAAACGGCTTACAAACACCATTGGCTCTTCAACGCTGCTAAAAACCTAGGCTATTAGGCAATGTTAAAAGACTGAGGCACCGTAAATTTTGATTTCATCTTCTTTATTGTAACCAAGAACCATTCGCCCGAGCCATTCACCTTCTTTTTTGGTACTGCGTACTCTATACAAGAATGAGACATGCTCACCACGACGAATACAACCGAGAAAGTCGTAACTTGGATCGAGACTTCTGGTCAATTCACTTTTCGCAAACTGCTTGCCGATTTCAACTTCATTGAGGCCAAATAGTAGCTCATAAGAAAAATTGCGAATGAACTTACCATACTCTCCTGCATTGGAATACTTGATTAGGTCTTCCCACATTGGATGTGCAATCGCGAAGAGTTCATCGTCTGACTTTTCGATAATATTCATTGGGCTTCCGGAGAGGATTATTCAGGGGCGTAAAGAATGGTAACTTCGGGAACCACCGCGTATTAGCAGTGGTTCCCTAATCTGACAATCAGGCTGCAGCTTCTTTATCGATATCATCAAGGTGATAAAGCGGTGCTTTTTCCATCGTGTACTCGCCTGTTTCAGGATCACGTCTTGAAACGGTTAGCACATGCCAATTTTCATCATCCAGTTTCATGTGATCACCACGATAGTAGTAACCCGGCCAGCGAGTTTCCTTACGGAACAGCGTGTGCTGTAGCACAGATTCTGACGTTAACTGGCGATGTTTGATTTCCCAGGCACGCAGTAGCTCGTGGATATCCTCTGCCGCGACCTTTTCAAGATCTTCTTCAAGCAGCTTCATCTTCTTCAGACCGATGTTCAGTAGCTTATCGTTGGTCATGTAGCTGACCGTTACACCACCACCGTATTCATCCATCAATTTTTGCAGACGATCAAGCGCCTGACGTGGGTTGATGTAATGAGGGTTAACCGAACCTGCCGTAATTTCGTTGCGGTAAGTCTTGTAGGTTTCCATCGGTTTGTAGATCTCTTCCTTGCGGCGTGCAATCTGCTCATCAGAAACGTTAATACCCTCAGCCTTACCATCATCAATATATTGACAGGCTGCTTTCGCTGCAAGACGACCTTCAGTAAATGATCCCGAAGAGAATGCGTGTGGCGTGCCACCGACAGCATCACCCGCACCAAACAATCCTTCAACACTGGTCATCCGGTTATAACCCCAGAAATATTCTGGTGGCGAAAGATCTGATGGCCCAGAACACCATGCGCCACAACCGGTAGCATGTGAGCCCATAACATAAGGCTCAGAGGTTGTAAGCTCTGGGTTCTCAAATTTTGGATCAACGTCTGTAGAAGCCCACAACACCGCTTGACCAACTGTCATACCTAAGAAGTTGTGCCAGCCAATTTCTTCAAGATGTGGATCCTGGAACGCTTCCATGGTTACCATATGAATCGGGCCGCGACCTGCATTAACCTCAGAAATAAATGCGTGGTTACGCAGACAAGTTGGAATCGGGCGATGGCTCAGGTGTGAAGCTTCTGGATCAAGGTATTCTTTACCAACCATCTCCTGCAGCTCTGGGAACCACTTTGACTCATACTCTTCCCCTAAACCATTTTGGGTATAGGTTTTCAGATGCAGGAAGTAGGCTCCAACTGGACCGTATCCATCTTTGAAACGCGCTAGTACAATGCGATTTTCCATCTGGGTCATCTTTGCACCAGCTTCGATCAGAAGACCATAAGCCGAACCTGACGACCATGGTGCGTACCAGACGCGACCAGCACCCTCACCCACTGAGCGTGGTTTGAATATATTCGACGCACCACCTGCACCAACGATTACTGTTTTAGACTTGAAAACGTGATAGTTACCGGTACGCACGTTGAATCCAACAGCGCCCGCTATACGATTTTCTTTAGCATCATCCATCAGTAGGTGGGTAACACAGATGCGGTTGAATACTTGGTCAGCTGATTTCTTCGCTGCGTCTGCAACAATCGGCTTGTAAGATTCACCGTGAATCATGATCTGCCAGCGGCCTTCACGCAAATAGGTTCCCGTCTC
>CALAJG010000200.1 GCA_937923375.1 uncultured Leucothrix sp. | reverse complement strand
GCTAGTGGGCGGGCACCCTTATCTTTATCCTGGCTGGAGTGACTAATAAATACATCGTATTGCAAAAAGGCGACCTTAAAAGTGATTATTTTTTATTAGTTTATGACTATAACTGAGCGACCATAAATTGAAAAGACTGGTAGTTTAGAAAATATAAACTCACAAGTTAAATACTTTCATTTGATGCGTGCAGTCGTTCTGAGTAATATCCTCCACGTAAGATGATTTCCTCCTCCTTAATCAATTGGAAGTAGAAAGCGAAACTAGTTTTTCAAATCTACTTCCCTTTGATTGTTTAATCTCCCAGTATTACCCGTCGTTCATTCGGAACAGTCAATTCGGGGTTCCAAAGAAAACCTAGCCGCGTTTTAGTCTTTGCCTGAGTTTGATTCATCAGCTAAGGACTTTTCACCTTTTTCATCACCTTCAGGGTCCTTGGTTTCTTCAACAGGCATTTGGCTTTTGTCCTGTACTTTTGCCGCCAAAATTTCTTTCTTTTTATTGACGTGTTTATGAATCTTTTCACCAAAGGCATTCACATTAGCGTCAACATGGTGTTTCATGACATGATTTTTGCGATATTTAAAGTGACGCCAATTCCACTTTATTGTGATTCTAACGCGACGAAACAGTGGCCCAATAAAGGGGATTTTTTCAATAAAGCTGAACAAAATCGTTACCACAATCAGGTCAATATAAGGCTGTACCCAAGTCTTCCAAAGTCCCTGAAAGAACACGAAAAACATCGCGATAAATTTCAGGATTAACGTTAGGAACTTGGCCAGCGAAAAGCTCTTAAGCAGCAACATGATGGCATCGATAATTCCTATGAGCCATAACAGTAGCGTTGCCGGAATCGATCCAAATATAACGGTGGCGACCCTCTTCCAGACGCTAGAGTCTTTAAATATTCTCCAGCGAATTCTGATGTAACGGGTCAATGGATGAATTAGCGGTTTGACGACACGATCCTGGAAGAAACCAGTGATGGTATTAACGATAGCACGTTTGCTAAGTGCCATTGCTGAGCTGGCTAAGACACGTTTCCAAGCAATGGTTGACAGAGAAACTATTCCGTCTTTAAAGAAAAATTTCTTGAGAATGATAAGGCCTTTGAAGAGAAGCTTTTTGGCTAAAAGCAATCCCATCAAAATGATGTTCCAAAGTGTCTCATTGAAGATAACTGAGAGCACGATTCCTACACAAAGAAGGAGGATAATGATGAATTTAACATTTCTACTCATTAATCCTCCCAGAAAAAGCGTGTGGGTTTACTAGTTTTTTGAGTCGTCTGAAGTCGGTATTCTCCGAGGGTTGTTTAAATGTAACGATTTATGATTGCTTATTCATCATCCATGTCGTCGACACTGCGAGTTTTGAACAAAGAATACTTAAGGCGAGGATAAAACATGCCCCAAAAGAAGAACGTGTAAAGCACGCCAATAACAAACCATGAAGTATGGTCGCGGCTATTGAAAATACCGGTGGTGTAAGCGAGAAAGCATGCAACACCGAGCAGCACAAAAAAGATAAACTTTCCCATAAACTCTGTGGTGCGCCAGGCAGACCAGAAAAAGAACATAACAATACACACCAGGACGACGCCTATAAGTGCCATTATTCCGCTCTCTGTACTTACCATCCAAGGGTAGTCGATTGCGTAGTGGTAATAGCTTTGCCCCGTTGGGTTGGCTAGCGCAACCAGAGCAAGTAAAGCTATTAGCGTAAACAGTTTTCCAAAAATGGCCATGAAACGGTCGTCTCCAATGATTAAAATAATATTTATTGCTAGTGGGAACTTCACCAGAAGTGAATGGCGAATTAATGTCTTATATAATAGCAATTTACGCGCTAAAAGGGAATGAAAACCGGACGTCATTCGAAGCTTAAATACTGATAATACTCAAGCAAAACTTAGCCGTATTATTACAGAATTGTTAAAAGGCCTTCAGACAGTGTTACACTGGCGATCCGCAGTCATGATTAGAGGGTAATCAGCCGCGAGGTACGCCAGTGGTTGGCGTGACATTTCAAGGGATGGTCGAGAGCCAAAGCAGGGGGTTAAATGTTCTATAGGAAGGGAGATAGGGTAAGGCATCCAATCAAAGAAGATTGGGGGCTAGGCAAAGTATTGGCGAATAGTAATGGCGATAAGGTCGATGTGTTTTTCGTAGATGCCGGTGAGAAAACGATATTGTTAAAGTACGTTGAGCCCATCAAAGTCAAAGGCGAAGAATCAAATCACGGTGGACTGGATAATTTAAAAGCCACAGCGTCAACTTCAGGTATCAAGTATCAGCGGTTTTCAAAACTGACAGAGAATTTTCTGGAAGCTTATCCGGAAGGGTTCCAAAATGAAAAATTTATCGGTGATGAACGTATAAAGAAAGAGAAAGCGCATGAAATGGCGTTTGAACTGTTGCCTGAGGAGCGCTTCCAAGAGCTGATCGATGCGGCCGATTACACTGAAATTACCAAGCGCGTAATAAAGATACTCAATGCCACAACATTGATCCTTCCGAATGAACGACTCAGTTTGAAAAATGGCTTGGTTGAAGCGCGTGAGCAGGAAATGTTTGCCAAAGCTTTGTTTGGGTTGTTGTACCACGATGAACCATTAAAGGAACGCTTTGAACGTTTTTCCTCGGTATTAGGTATGTTGGGTGCAGGCAAATGGACGCTTGCAACGTACTTTTTGTTTGTGTTCTACCCGGACAAACATATGTTTGTTAAACCTAAACTAATGCAGCAATCAGCCGATATCTGTCGTTTTGAGCTAAATTACAAGGCACAGCTTAACTGGCAGACTTACGAGTCAGTGCTGTCATTTGCTGACTACGTCTCATCCGAATTATCTGATCTGAATCCTAAAAATATGATGGATGTGAAAGAGTTCATCTGGCACACAGCGGCTGGCGCTTAGCACACTAAGTTATAGCATTTGGCTGTCATTTCTTGGCAGCCCTGCCTGTGCTAAATCAGCTATCATTAAAATAAAAATCTCCCCAGGGGTAAATATGAAATTTTCTGGAATTGAACTGGCCAATGACCTGCCCTTTGTTCTTTTTGGCGGTGTCAATGTGTTGGAAAGTCAGGACTTCACCCTTAAAGTCTGCGAGCACTACGTCAAGGTATGTGAAGAATTATCTATCCCGCTCGTGTTTAAAGCGTCCTTCGACAAAGCTAATCGCTCCTCCATAAAGTCGTATCGTGGTCCCGGTATGGAGAAGGGCTTAAGCATCTTCCGCGCCGTAAAAGAGGAATTTGGTGTGGCAATCATTACTGATGTGCATGAGCCTGCACAGGTTGAGCCGGTTGCCGAAGTGGCCGATGTGCTTCAGCTACCAGCATTCCTTGCTCGTCAGACTGACCTGGTGGTCAGCATGGCAAAGTCTGGCAAACCGATCAATATCAAAAAGCCACAGTTTCTGAGCCCTCACCAAATGGGCAATGTCGTCGATAAATTTGCCGAGGCAGGTAATCAAGAGGTCATGCTTTGTGATCGCGGTACTTTGTTGGGCTACGACAACCTCGTTGTTGATATGCTCGGCTTCAGTGTGATGAAGCGCGTTAGCGGCAACAAACCGATTATCTTTGATGTCACACACTCACTACAAACAAGGGCTTCAGATGCCGCCGCATCGGGCGGACGTCGTGGACAGGTGACGGAGCTAGCACGTGCAGGTATGGCGATTGGTATAGCAGGGTTGTTTCTAGAGTCGCATCCAAACCCTTCAGAGGCTTTGTGTGATGGCCCAAGCGCATTGCCGCTAGAATTGCTCAAACCATTTTTGCAGCAGGTTAAAGCCATCGATGACGTCACGAAAGCAATGCCCTATCTTGATACTGAGCGCTAATTTCAGGTAGTAAACAGGATGCTGAGTCTAATTTTAACCGGCTGAATTGTACTAATCAGTCATTTATATGACATTTAGTAAATTAGCGGATGGTCGTGTTGACAGGATGTAGGCCTTGGCTAGATACTTGACTGTGAGTATTTGAGGATGAAATCAGGAGACAACATGAAAAAACTATCTATTGCGATAGCGACGGCTGTTACAGCTCTAGGCTTCGCAACAAGCGCAACAGCAGCTGACAAAGTATTAACCGCTTCACACTGGGCTGGCCCAAAACACGTCATGGCAACTCACGTATTTCCATGGATTGGTGAGCAGCTGAAAGAATGTTCAGGCGGCAGTCTGACTGTAAAAATTGAAAATGGCCTTGCGCCACCACCAGCACAGTACGACACCATCCGTGATGGCGTTGCAGATTTGGGTTGGATTGTGCACGGTTACACGCCGGGTAAATTCCTTACAACAAAACTAGCTGAGCTACCGGGCGTACCGGGTAACGCCGAGCAAATTTCTGTTGCTTATCAGATGACTCAGGAAAAGTATCTGGCCGCGGCTAAAGAAGCCAAAGGCGTGCAGGTTCTGACAAACTTCGTACATGGCCCGGGTATGCTAAATACCACTAAGGAAATTCTATCTTACAAGGACATCAAAGGCATGAAGCTTCGTGTTGGCGGTGGGGTGGCAAATGCAGTGGGTAAAGCCTTAGGCGTTGCTGGTGTAAACGTTCCTGCACCTGCGGTTTATGAAACGATTGCTTCAGGTGTTGCTGATGGGGTTTTCTTCCCCGCTGAAACACTTTACTCGTTCAAAGTGGCTGAGTTGACGAAGTATGCGTTATCCAATCCAGATGGCATGTACACAACATCGTTTGGCCTGCTCATGAGTAATGAAAGCTACGAAGGTTTGTCTTCAGAACACAAAGCCTGTGTCGATAAGATCCGGGGTGTCGAGATGGCAAGACAGATTGGTAAGTTCTGGGATGAAGCTGATCTCGTCGGCTTAGGTGAAGCTCAGGACAAGTTTGGCTTAGTGATTAATGAAGCAAACGAAGAAGCCAGAGCGCACTTTAAAGAAGCAACGGCTGGTATCACTGCCGATGTATTGAAAGAGGTTGATAGCCGTGGGGTTGACGGT
>CALAJG010000199.1 GCA_937923375.1 uncultured Leucothrix sp. | reverse complement strand
GGCTCAAACTGACGGCTTGAACCGTGATCTACGCTTAGCGATTGCATTCTATTCACAAAACGCTGCTGAAGAGAAACCACAAGCTCGTAGGCACGCTGAGCCTGTGGTGATTTAGCCGCAATTCGCTGCATAAAAATTACTTCTCAGTGTTCAAAATTTCCAGTAATTCTACTTCAAAGATTAAGGTCTCGCCTGGGCCGATACTTGCACCAGCACCCTGCTCGCCGTAAGCTAGTTTTGAAGGGATAACGAACTTGTATTTGCTGCCAACACTCATTAGCTGAACGCCTTCTGTCCAACCTGGAATCACTTGGTTCAAACCGAACTCAGCTGGCTGACCGCGATCGTAAGAGCTGTCAAAAGTCTTTCCATCAATAGTCGTCCCTTTGTAATGTACTTTAACTATATCTGTTGCTTTTGGCTTAGGGCCTTCCGCTGCTGTTAGCACCTGATATTGAATACCACTGTCCGTGGTCATCACACCTTCAACGGATTTATTTTGCAGCATGAACGCTTGGCCAAGGGCTATTGCTTTAGCAGAAGCGAGCTTTGCTTCTTCAGCAGCTGCAGCCATCGCTTTTTCTTCGCTAGCCTGCATCGTCGCGTTAGCTTCTTCCATGCTGATCACAGTCTCAGAACCTTGATGCTGCGCACGCATTGCTTCTAGCAGGATGTAATAATCAATCTCTTCTGAATACTGCTTCAGAATTCGCTCACCTATTAGCATACCTAAGCTGTAGCTTAGTTTGTCATCTTCAGAGGCCAGTTTGCTTGCTTCAGCAAATACACTTCCAGAAGCCATGATTAGAGCAACAGAGGCTGCAATTATCGTTTTTTTCATTTCATTTCCCTATTGTTTTGCCATCAGGCATGAATTATTTAGACAAGCTTACCCCACAGATCGTGTTCATCTGCGTGAGTAATTTCAACTTCAGCAAACTGACCTGGCTCTAACATTTCACCGTCAATTTGTACCACACCATCAATCTCTGGCGCGTCCATCTTACTCCGCGCAATCGTGAAATTATCACCGACTTCATCCGTTAACACCGTCATTTTCCTACCAATTTGCCCAGATAGCAGCTCGGCACTTATGTCCGCCTGCACTTCCATAAACCGTTCCAGTCGATCCTGCTTTTCATCGTCAGGCACATGATTCGGCAAGTCATTGGCAGTTGCGCCATCAACCGGAGAATAAGTAAAGCAGCCTACCCGATTAAGACGTGCCTCTTTAATGAAGTCGAGCAAGACCTGAAAGTCCGCCTCTGTTTCTCCGGGAAAGCCAGTTATAAAGGTACTACGTACAGTAATGTCAGGACAGATGTCACGCCACACTTTCAAGCGATCCAATACCTTCTCTGCATGAGCCGGACGCTTCATGTCTTTAAGTATACGGTGGCTGGCATGTTGGAACGGAATATCCAAGTAAGGGAGAATCTTCCCATCAGCCATTAATGGAATCAATTTATCCACATGCGGGTAAGGATAAACATAATGCAAACGTACCCAAATGCCTAACTCACCCAATGCCTCAGCCAGCTGCTGGATGTGTGATTTTATCGGTCGCCCATTCCAGAATCCGGTTTGATACTTAATATCAACACCATACGCACTGGTATCCTGAGAAACTACTAACAGTTCTTTAACACCGGACTTCGCGAGGTTTTCTGCTTCTTGCATCACTTCGCCAATTGAACGTGTTACCAGATCGCCACGCATCGATGGAATAATACAGAACGAACAACGGTGATTACAGCCTTCTGAAATCTTCAGGTAAGCATAGTGGCGCGGTGTTAGCTTTATTCCTTGCGGCGGCACCAGATCGACAAATGGGTCATGGGGTGGGCGAATGGTAGCACGCACTGCTGTCATCACCTCCTCATATGCATGTGGACCACTGACGGCTAAAACACCGGGATGTGCTTCCAGAACTTTCTCAGAGTCTGCACCCAAGCAACCAGTCACAATGACCTTGCCATTTTCTTCTAATGCTTCACCTATTGCATCGAGTGACTCTTCAACCGCGGCATCGATAAACCCACAGGTATTGACAACAACGACATCGGCACCTTCGTAGCTCGGGCTAATTTCATAGCCTTCAATCTTAAGCTGTGTAACAATTCTTTCTGAGTCAACCAAGGCTTTTGGACAACCCAAGCTGATCATTCCAACGCGATTATTTGAAGTTTTGGGGGCTGCCACGTCACTCATTAGACTTTCGACTCGGGTAAATCGCGGTATTGTACACGAGTTCGGGGATTGTGCCGATTTAGCATGCGAGCACAAGATATAGTGCTCGTTAATGTCCATAAGCCATATTGACTTATTCACATCTGTAATAAGTCCTTAACGAAATGTTAATATACACGTCATTAACAATAGTTTAATCAAAAAAATTCCTTCAAGCCATTGATTTAATTAAACAAACCAATTTATGGGGAATTCATAGCCTATTTGTATAACTCCTTGATTCTACTCATGTGAAGCCAGTTGTCGCGCAGTAATCCACAAAGTTATCCACAGCATTTGTGGATAAAAATATTTGCAATTATAAAATCAATGGCTAAACAATAAGTTAGTCTTATAATGGCGCTAAAGCTATTATTTCTGGCCTCATTCACCAATCGAAAAGTCAGCACCCAGCTTCAGCGATCACAAACAGTTTGAACCTGAATTATTTCTTAATTCCTGCTTAATAGGATTTTTGTTAAGCTATTATTCAGCTTGGCATATATCAGTTATACACACCACTTTGTAGGACACGACAATACTCACACTTAGACTGTCACTCAAAAATTCAGCTTTACAAAAAACCCGTAAGCAACTGATATTACTATTTATTTTGAATTAGTTTAAAAAACAAGCACTTTTCAAATTTATAATAGTGTCAATAACTTAGGCAATAATCGAGAAGTCTATCAACAGAGTTATCCACAGGGTATTTTGAATTACTAAATTTAGTTTATGTCAAGATCGTTCAGGTAGAAATATTGAATTAATCTACTTGCCACAGCAGTTCTATTCTGTTTTAGCCCCAAGATTATGATTAAAAAATAACCTAATCGTAATAAAAGTTCTTATGGGGTACCTCTTTTTATCTTTTCCTCAAGCTTTAGCAAGCTGATAGACTTGACCGATTACTATTTAACTAATTTAGGAGAACTCTGAGGATGTCAGAAAAACACCCTGTCGTTGCTGTTACCGGATCTTCAGGTGCGGGAACTTCCTATGTTCGCGATGCTTTCGTCAATATATTTCGACGCGAAGGCATTAGGGCGGGCATTGTTCAGGGGGACAGTTTTCACAGCCTGACACGAGAGGAGTTTAAAAAAGGCGTCGAAGAGGCCGCTAGTCATGGTGATAATCACTTAAGCCATTTTGGCCCTAAAGCCAATGACTTTAAAGCACTGCAAAACTGCTTCAAAGAGTACGGCGAGACGGGCATGACTCGACAACGCCATTACTTACATAACAAGAACCACGTTGAAAAACATAGCCAACGTCTAAACCTACCGCTAAAAGTTGGCGAGTTTACGCCGTGGGAGGACATGAGTGAGGACACTGAGCTGTTGTTGTATGAAGGACTGCACGGCATGGTTGTTGATCCGGCTCAAGATGTCGACGTGACGCCCTATGTGGATCTTGGCATCGGTGTAGTGCCTAGCGTTAATCTGGAATGGATCCAAAAGATTCATCGTGACCATGAGGAGCGCGGCTATAACGAGAAACAGGTAGTCGATACCATTCTACGCAGAATGCCCGACTATGTTAACTACATCACGCCACAGTTCTCTTTGACAGACATGAACTTTCAGCGTGTGCCGATGGTAGATACCTCAAATCCTTTTATTTCTCGCGATATTCCCTCGCTGGATGAAAGTAAAGTGGTGATACGTTTTCAACGCCCCTCTAAGTACAATATCGACTTCCCTTTCCTGCTTGATATGATCGAGCACTCGTTTATGTCGCGTCGAAATACGATTGTGGTTCCGGGCAATAAAATGTCGCTGGCAATGGAGACGATTTTGACCCCGATACTGGAGAAGCTAGTCGGGCGTTAACGAGCTTTTAGTTTTTGCTGTACTCGAAAGTATCACTGAAGAGTTGTTCGCGTGGTAAGCCCAACTCGAAAAACTTAGCCTGCGCTGCCACAACCATCTCTGGTGGACCTGCCATATACACATCAAAATCTGATAAATTGGCTTGGTCAGTTACTACTGCTTCGTGCACATAGCCTGTGCGTCCCTGCCAATTATCTTCATCGACCATTTGCGACAGAACTGGGATGAAGCTAAACCTCCCGTGTCTGACCCAACTTTCTGCTAACTCCCGATGATACAAATCCGCAAGCTTGCGTACACCCCAATACAAGTGAATGGGTCGGGTATCCTGCTCTGCACGCAGCTGCTCAATCATGGCTTTAATGGGAGCAAATCCCGTACCGCCGGCAATCATCAGGAGTGGACGATTGGATTCTTCGCGTACATAAAAATCACCGAGCGGCGCTTCGATTCTTACTAAGGATTTAACTTGGAGCTTATTAAATACCATTTCAGTAAATTCGCCACCAGGTGCTAATCTAATGTGTAACTCCAGAAGCGTTTTATCCTTCTCTGTTCCGTCCGTCTGCGCATTGCCAGTTGCCGCGTTGGCAATAGACGCATTGGCAATAGAAAAGGCGCGACGTTTCTGGTTGCGCAATAAGAAGTCAACATATTGCCCTGCGCGGTAAGCCAAGCTTTCTGAAGCAGGAAGCGCCAGCTTAACTTCCATGACATCAGGCGCTAATTTGCGTAAGGAGGTAACCTGAGCTGGTAAGGTCTTGGTGCGAATTTCGTCACGACTACGGACCTCGCGGACATCTATCGTCAGATCAGTTTTGGCAGTTGCGCAGCAAAACAAAGCATGACCAAGCACCTTATCAGACTCCATCAACCCCAGCGGCAAGCCTTTAGGAAAATCTATTTCACCCGCCAGCACTTTACCAAAACAAGTACCACATGAACCACCACGGCAGCTGTATGGAAACATGATGCCGTTACGCAAAGCTCCGTCTAACACCAACTCATTTTCAGCAAGTTCAAACTCATGGCCACTGGGTTGGATTGTCACTCTATAAGACATTAATTATGCTACCGATAAATAGATTTGTGCTGAATTTGTTAATCTTAACCAATAGATCAGTTAAAATCTGTAAAACCATCATATCAAGGAGCGTTTGATGACCTCATTTCAACTCAGTGCGATAACCTTATCTGCATTGTTAGTCGTAGGATGTAGCGAAGAACAGCCACCGCAAAATACAACAACACCGGTGACACTGAACGCCGATGATACTAAGGAAGTTTCCCTTAAAATCCCTGGCGTCGGTGACGAAGCTGATGTGCCTCAGCTAAAGGTTGATGACAATGGTGTTATCAAAGGCTCTATCGAGCGTGCGACAGTACCTGTTGTAACAGAAGATGCGAGCAACCTGCCGATTGACGGCATTCCTCGCCCTTTGCTGCTTAGCGATGTTGTTCACAATCGCTTTAGTAACTTGATGCAGGGCCCCAGCGAGCTACCTATTTTGGATGCGGAGTTTTACCCACTTGGCTGGTCAACTGACGGTAAGTTTGCCTATGCTATTGAACCACCCGACGAGGCCGTTGGTAGCTACTTTCTCAATGTCTACATACAGGACTTAGTGACCGATAAAATTATCTGGCAAGATAAGTATCAAAGTGAGCCCGAGTCAACAACGGGAATTCAAAACTTTGCCGATTATTGGCAAGCCAACCAGTCCAAAATGGATGCGCAATTTAAAAAATACGGCATTAAAAAAATTGACGATACCGTACTGTTTGCAGGTTCTATAAACACTAACGATGATCGCCTTGACTATGTAGTTCAGAAAAAATTAAAAGGCCAACCTGATTTAGGCAACATCGCTCTGGTCACAGAATATCAAGTGATGGTTACCTCCGATAAACTAGGTCGTAAAACCGTACACAAAGAACAGTACAAGACCCCAATTAGAATTCTGGATGTCGATGTGATCGGTTATTTACGTGGCGATGATAAGAAACGCGTCGCCTTACTGATTGCCGGTGTGCGCCGTGGCTGGGAAGGTCCACCGCACACGACTTGGTTTAAGGTCGTTGGCACCAACTTAAGAAGCGGTTTTAAACCAGCAAACTAATCTTCAAATTTACCACCAATTCTCCGTATACATCTCCCAGAGAAGCCCGGTTCTCTGGGGGTATTTCACTCAAAATATCGTTTGCCGTTCGCCTGCTAATTGCCAATTCTTATCAGGTTTCTTAACTTTTAGTAAAATTTTTCAATCTATATATAGTGGTTTGTCAGTGGATAAAATCATAAAAAACAGGCTTGGTTGAAAATTATCGTTTGGGTCAAGCGAGAGGCCTGATAAATGGTAACCCATCGCGCCTACTGTCTTATTGTTAACTGTTTTTATTTTTTCTTATACCGCTTTTTTACCCATTTTATCCACATCTTTTCCACACGCATTGCACGAGCAACAAACACTATATAGTGTTTTACCCATCCTTCTGGCACTACCTGTGGTATTTCTCGAGTCATAAAATGCTATGTAAGGATTTTCCTAACATGTTATAGTTGACCTCGAAACAGAAAGGCGAAGTCTGAAAATTAATCATTAAAATATAAGTTAAAACATAGACCTAGCGCACCAGCTTAAAAAACTTTATGTCATTTAGGAGACATCACTTATGAGTACAGCAAGCGACGACTTGAGACTACCTGCCACACCACCCGTTACCCTTTCCACCGTAGCAGAAGACTCCGCTCCCAGCGCTTCAGACTCTGTATATAAAGTGATTCGCCGAAACGGCAGTGTTACTCC
>CALAJG010000198.1 GCA_937923375.1 uncultured Leucothrix sp. | reverse complement strand
CTGTGTGGTAAATCGACAAATGGTATGTTGGAAAATAACCACAGTTCTCAATGCACTTAATGTATAGCTGATAAATGGATTGTTAATCCAATCGGACAAAACAGATTGTTTTAAATACATCCCAGGAGATTGAACCTCAAGACGATGAGTTTAGCCACTGCAGTTTGACATTGTGTTTAAAATTCATCCTTCTAAACAAGCTAACGGATTTCATAACGGAGTTATCTGAATTTTCACTTAACAATAGCTCTAGTATGTATAAGATGTTGCCAATATTAGTCACATCAGACTGTTAAGACGGAAGGTTAATTAATTTTGTTGCTTTTTACCAACAGGCATAATAGTCTTATCCCAAGAATTCGTTTCTTAACAGGATTATTACGTATTAATAATCTTCACAAACCTTAAAGATTTATTTTTTATTGTAGGGGAATACTATGAAATTAAGAACATTAGCAATTGCTGTAGCAGTAGCTTCTACGCCTATGTTGGCGCAGGCAGATTTAAAACTTAGTGGTGACATCGGTGTAGGTTACACTGCAGGACGTACTGGTGGCGACGGCGCTATCGCTGAGTGGGGTTCAGAGATCAACGTTGATGCTTCTGAGAAAGTTGGTGGTATCACTTACTTTGGTCACATGGAACTAGATGTGAACGGTTTGGACGGAGCTAGCCTGCGAGTTGACGAAGTTCGTGTTGGTGCAAAAGGTGGCTTCGGTGAAGTACACATCGGTCATACTGATAACGGTTGTAACCAGCTAGACATCTCTGCTGATCAGACTTGGTGGACAGGTCAGAATGGCGCAGGTTGTAAAGGTTCTAGTACTGGTAACATCATGTACAAGCGTGGAATGGGACCTGCAACTGTTGCAGTTTCACACAATCCAAATGCTGATGAGACTACAATCGGTGTTGCCGGCAACATTGGTAAGTTCGGTGTGAGTGCTGGTTACGAAGCACTAGATGGCAGCGACAACATTGTTCTTGGTGCTAAGGCTGGCTTCGGTCCTGTTACTCTATACGCTGACTGGAACGAGCAAAGCTTTGATGCAGCAGGTACTCCTGATGCAGACGGTTGGGGTGTAAACTTATACTACAGCCAAGCAATCAATGCTTACATCGGTGTTGGTGAGAACAACGGAACTGGCTATACAGAAGTTGGTTTTGGTAAGTCTGTAGGAAACACTGACTTCATTCTTGAGCTAAGTCAGAGTGATGCAGCGGCCGATACAGATACTGGCTACCTACTAGGTATGCGTCACCGTTTCTAATATCGTGTAACACGGTATAAAGAACAAAAAAGGCAGCTTCGGCTGCCTTTTTTTATACCTGACTTTTCAGATTTATTCGATTCGTTCGTCTAGAACCGTAGAAATGTAGGTTCCTTTTGGACGGTAATATCTAAAGAATGTGTCAGCGGCCTCAATAGCGCCATTGTTATAGCGTTTTTTAATGGGTTTAAAGATAACTTCAGACAAGTCTAGCCCAATTCCAAAGGTTAGCTCTGTTTTTGCTTCGGGGAACTCGGCCTGCTCATTACTTTTAAAACCTTCCGCATGATAGCCAAGCTGTAGCTCAAAGTATTTTAAGGGCGTGGATTTCAAACTATTGAAGCCACCTAGCTTGAGTGCCGCAAGATAGGTATAGCCTGAGTAGTCAGTGATAGGATGGTCGCTATAGGCATCCGTTGGGTTATATTCCACTCGCAGGTCTAGCTTCTCATCCAAACCCGGTACCGTGTTTTTCAAATATGAAATACCGATGCCCGCAGAGTTAAGGATGAAATCCTCATAAGAAAAACCATGGTCATCTGAGTAGCCGTCAAAAATCTCAACTCCTAACATAATTGCGCTAGAAAATAAGGCACTATTTCGAGCGGCGGCATATTTGTTGTTGGTTTTCTGGTTTAATCGCTTATTGAAAAACTCATTCATGGCATACGAGCTAAACATATGTCCGAGTTTGTCCGCGCCCGCACTACCCGTGTCTAATCCAAACCAGCCTTCATCATTAAACTTAAACGAATTGCTACTTCCCCAGTTCCAGCTATCTAAGCCCAGATAAACCGCGCCAGCAGCAACTAGTCCAACTTCCCATTTAATGGCGTTGGCGGCCTGATAAGTTGATAAAGGCTCAACTGTGCCGGATGTCTCTTGAGCAAATGAGCTTGTGGGAGTTGCGTTTATGAGCGAGCCAATGAGAAATGCTGTGGCAGTGTTTAGAGTTATCTGTTTCATCGAGCCTCCATAATAAAATTATATTTTCTATTTTTTGTTTGTAACCAACGATCTGAGGAAAATAAGGAGCGTGTAAATTGACTCATTCATTTGTTGGCTGAAATGCCAGTATAACAGGCTAAAATTGCTGCATGCTTATGAATTTAATTTTTTACGGAGGTAGACTCAGATTTTCCCTATAATGCAGCTGAACCTGTATGGAATAATTTCACATGACAATCATCTCTAAACTCCCAAATGTTAAGACGACAATATTCACCGTGATGTCGCAGCTGGCGACTGAACATAACGCATTAAACCTATCTCAAGGCTTCCCAGACTTTAATGGCCCGCAGGATCTTTTGGATCGTGTGTCTCATCATATGACCATTGGTCATAATCAGTATGCGCCAATGACGGGTGTTCCAGAATTACGGCAAGCCATCGCGGGTAAAATCAATGCTTTGTACGGGGCAGAAGTAGACGTGGATCAGGAGA
The DNA here is from genome assembly GCA_937923375.1 of uncultured Leucothrix sp. Classification (GTDB taxonomy): domain Bacteria; phylum Pseudomonadota; class Gammaproteobacteria; order Thiotrichales; family Thiotrichaceae; genus Leucothrix. The sequence continues at coordinate 11,840 of CALAJG010000198.1, read as the reverse complement.
TTACTGTTACCTCGGGCGCAACCGATGCGCTATTTACCGCTATTGCTACTATCGTAAATCCTGGGGATGAGGTGATCGTGTTTGACCCAGCGTATGATTGCTACGAGCCGGCGATCGATTTAGCTGGGGGTAAAACCATCCATATCCCGATGAAAAGTCCGGATTTTGCAATCGACTGGCAGCAGGTTAGAGAGAGTATTAATGCAAATACCCGCGCCATCATTCTGAACTCACCACACAATCCCAGTGGTACCACGTTATCAACGGCTGACATTCAGGCGTTACAAGCAATCGTCGATGATTTTGATATTTATCTAATTTCAGATGAGGTTTACGAGCACATTGTTTTCGATGGCGAGCCGCACCTGAGCTTGTTGCGGTACCCTGATCTGGCAGCGCGAGCGTTTGTTATTTCGTCCTTTGGAAAGACTTACCACGTGACGGGCTGGAAGATCGCTTATTGTATAGCACCTAAAGAAATGAGCGCTGAGTTCCGCAAAGTTCATCAATACGTTTCGTTTTGTACTGTGTCACCAATGCAGTATGCCTTAGCTGAGTTTTTAGGATCGAGCCCTCATCATCTTGAGCTGTCAGATTTTTATCAGGCCAAGCGGGATCGTTTTAGGGCAGGACTTGAGGGTTCACGTTTCACCTTATTACCGTGTGCCGGAACCTATTTTCAAATGGTCGATTACAGTGAAATTAGTGAGCTGCCGGATATGGAATTAGCGCATAAACTAACGGTCGATGAGGGTATTGCATCGATTCCGGTGTCAGTATTTTATGCGAAGCCACCAAAGCAAACGGTGCTGCGTTTTTGCTTTGCAAAAAGTGATGAGACGTTGGACCAGGCAACCGAGTTGTTGCGAGCAATTTGAGTAATCTATGACTAATATTTTGCAAGTACGCGACCTTCACAAACATTATAAGGATGTGAAAGCGGTCAATGGCGTTAGTTTTACCGTAAAAGAGGGTGCATGCTTCGGCTTGCTCGGCCCGAACGGCGCCGGTAAAACTACCACTATTGAAGTCATGGAGGGAATTAGTAAGCCCACCAGTGGCGAAATTCTATATCGTGGTGAGCCGCTTGGCCCACGTTTTCGCCAACAAGCCGGTATCCAGTTTCAATCGACCGCTCTACAAGATTTTCTGACCGTTTCAGAGCAGTTGAAGCTATTTGGCAGCTTTTATCCTCAGGGGCTGCCTTACGATGAGCTGATCGAAGTTTGCGCCTTAAAAAACTTTCTCGACCGAGACGCCAGTAAGCTTTCCGGTGGGCAGCGCCAGCGTTTATTACTGGCTATTGCGCTGGTAAATGATCCGGATGTTGTGTTTTTAGACGAACCTACCACAGGGCTTGATCCTCAGGCACGCTTAAACTTCTGGGATCTGGTGAACAAGATTAAATCACGCAATAAGACGGTTCTGCTAACGACGCATTACATGGAAGAGGCTTATAACCTGTGCGATGAAATTGTGATTATAGACCACGGAAAAATTATCGCGCAGGGCTCGCCTGATGAACTACTCGCCGAGCACTTTCAGGACGTCATTATCGAATTGCCGCAAGCTGACTTTAACGATCAGGCTGCCGCTCAAGTCACTCATCGGGTGTTGGAAAAAGTGCAGCCGACGGTGCAGATTATTACCGCTGATGTGAATGCTACATTGGCAGAATTGCTGAGTAAAAATGTGTCGTTAAGCGGTCTGCAAGTGCGTGCGCGAACCTTAGAAGATTTATTTATCGAGCTAACGGGTAAGGAGCTACGCGCATGATGAAGCGAATTCTTGCGATGATACATGCGCGAAACCTTGAGTTTGTCCGGGATCGCTCCTCACTGGCCTGGAATCTGATATTGCCGGTGTTGCTGGTAGTTGGTCTGTCCTTTGCGTTTAGCGGTGATAATAAAAGTCAGTACAAGGTCGCTGTAATGGCGGATGGCTTAGCTGCCAACGTAGAGCCGGACCCGACACTGCACCCGATACTCAACACCCAATACGTCACTTTTTATAGCGTTGAGGACCAAGAGAAAACGATTGCTAAAGTCTCGCGGCACCAAGTGGATATGCTGCTCGACTTGCGCAGTGGCGAGAACAATTACTGGGTAAACAGCGATGCGGTCGGTGGCTATTTCATGCAGCAGCTACTCTCTGCAAGTGCTGTACCAGCAATCACCAAACAAGCCGTGACAGGCAAAGAGATTCGCTACGTAGATTGGGTGGTGCCGGGCATTTTAGGGATGAATATTATGTTTGGCTGCCTGTTCGGCGTTGGCTATGTCATTGTGCGATATCGTAAAAGTGGCTATCTGAAACGGGTCAGTGCTACGCCTCTTAGCTCCACGGAGTTTCTGATCGCGCAAATTATCTCGCGCTTGTTAATTGTGGTGGCAACTACAGTATTGGTTTTTGCTGGCACCCATTACTTTATGAACTTCCGGGTTGAAGGCAGTTATTTGGATTTGTTGTTGGTATTAGTGACCGGGACATTCACCTTGTTGGCGCTGGGTTTGTTGATCGCCTCCCGAGTAACGAGCGAGGAACTAGCCGGAGGTTTGTTGAATATGTTGACCTGGCCAATGATGTTGCTCTCGGGTGTGTGGTTTTCCATGGAGGGTGCGCATCCCATACTGCAAAAAATAGCGGATATTTCTCCCCTTACACACATGCTAAAAGCTGCCAGAGGCATAATGATTGATGGCCAGTCACTGATGGAGTTGTCGTATCACTTAGGTGTGATGCTAGTAATGGGGTTGGTGTTTATCGTGTTAGGTGCCTGGATGTTTAAATGGACCAGCGATTAGGGCTGGCCCATTATTTAAAGCTAGACTGATAAGATTAATCGGATGAAGTCGTTGGCTGCTAAAGTAATGTCCGTTCGATTGCTTTTCTCCAACCTGCTAATAACTGCTCGCGAGTATCAGTTTCCATCTTGGGTTCAAAATCCGCTTCACGTTGCCAATAGCTGGCAAGGTCATCAAGTGATTCGAAAACGCCCGTTTGTAAACCTGCAAGGTACGCCGCGCCAAGGGCTGTTGTTTCAGTTACAACTGGTCGCTGCACGCGAAGATTAATGGTGTCGGAAAGTTGCTGCACCAACCAATCATTGGCGACCATACCGCCATCAACTCTTATGATGCTTGGCTCAACGCCATCTTCTGCCATCGCCATAAATAAATCATTTGTTTGGTAGCAAACGGATTCTAAGGTAGCACGAACGATTTCTTCAGGGCCAGTATCGCGGGTCAAACCGTACAGTGCGCCGCGAGCTTCGGCATCCCAGTAAGGTGCGCCCATTCCCGTAAATGCAGGGACCAAGTACACTCCTTTATTACCGTTCAAGCCCGAGGCAATTGCTTCAGTTTCGCCCGCTGATTTAATAATTCCCAAACCATCTCTAAGCCACTGCACCGCAGTACCCGCGTTAAAGATTGAGCCTTCGATTGCGTAGGTGGTTTCGCCCTTTAAGCGATAGGCGATGGTCGTAAGCAGGCGATGTTCTGAGGCAATGGCTTTGTCGCCTGTGTTGACCATCACAAAGCAGCCGGTGCCGTAAGTGCTTTTTATCATGCCCGGTTCAAAACAGGCTTGACCAATACTGGCTGCGTGCTGATCACCGGCAACCCCGGCAATTTTTATTGTTTCGCCAAATAGCTCGGCATCGGTTTGCCCAAAGTCGCTGGCACAGTCGTGCACTTCTGGCAGCAAGCTTGCAGGTATATTGAAAAGCTCTAATAATTCTTCATCCCAATGATTATCATGGATGTTGTAAAGCATAGTGCGGGCAGCGTTGGTGGCATCGGTGGCATGGACTTTACCGCCGGTGAGCTTCCATATCAAAAAACTGTCGATAGTGCCAAAGGCGAGTTCGCCGCGTTCTGCTTGTGCCCGAATATTGCTGTCATGATCAAGGATCCAGGCAATTTTGCTGGCTGAGAAATAAGGATCCAGCAATAGCCCTGTCTTATTGGTGACCATCGACTCGTATCCCTGTGATTTTAAGTCAGCACAAAAGTTAGCAGTGCGTCGGTCTTGCCAGACAATCGCGTTATAAACAACTTCACCACTAGTCCGATTCCAAATCAAGCTGGTTTCACGCTGATTGGTAATGCCCAAACCGGCAATGCTGCCGCCTAGTTTTTTACTTTCAGCAAACACTTCACCACAGGTGCTGAGTACTGACTGCCAGATTTCTTCAGGGTTGTGTTCGACCCAGCCGTCTTCAGGAAAAAATTGCGTGAACTCAGTTTGTGAAGTGAACAACGGCTGACCTTTGTCGCTAAACAGTACTGAGCGCGTGCTGGTAGTGCCTTGATCAATCGCTATTAAGTGACGGTCTGAAGTCATGTTTATTCCTTTAAGCTGTTTGTGAATAATCATTTCTCATAGTAGCTAAGGGTAGTGTTTCACTCAAGCGAATATAAAGTAATCGCATTTGCCATTGGTCTTGATTCTAGGGCATCTGAGCGTGTCAGGTAAGCAGATAAGTGGTGCTGATATATACCATTAAAACTCTACTAAACAATAACAAGGCAGATGCTCCCAAACTGCTTATTAACGGTTAATCTAAGGATGGAATAATGAAAATTAATAAATGCCTGGCGGCCATCGCACTGAGCGTTGGTGCAATTCAGAGTGCCCAGAGTAGCCCTTGGCCGACTGGTGTCGCCGATAATGTGACGGTCAGTACAGGACAAAGAGTGTATATACCGGTACTTACAAATGACTCAGGGGAAGGCTTGAGCATAACTGAAGTAAATACCAGAACCGTTCAGTTGGGTTCTGTAGAGATGAATGCATCCAAGACTGCTGTGTATTACAAATCAAAAGCAGGCTTCTCAGGTGATGACTCGTTTTGGTACGCATTCAAGGATAATCTTGGTCGAACTAATGCCACACAGGTTTTCCTGAAGGTTATTTCCTTTAACTCGAATGATGGAGGCGGTTCATCTCAGAACTTCTCAGGCTGGCCAATAGCAAATGTAGATACGGTGACGACTCAGAAAAATACCTCAATTAGCATCCCTGTTTTGGATAATGATGTTGGTGATCAGTTAACCTTGACCACAGTTAATGACTGGACGGTAAACGGAGGTCGTGCGCGGATTCAGGGTGATAATGTAATCTATGATCCTAAGGCAAATTATACGGGTCAGGATTCTTTCTGGTACAACTTTATTGACGCTCGCGGTAGAAAGAATGCTACCCAAGTTAAAGTCACCATTAGCGATAGTACTGATAATGGTGGTGGTATTGTCGATGCTAAACTCATTAGCATGCACTCTGATTTCTTAAAGGAGCAGCACTTTATTTGGGGTGAGCCTGGCGGCACAGTAAGCAGAAAAGCGACTCAATACACCGCTGCAGGTAGCTATAAGATTTATGTCAATGATGGTTTCACATTAAAGAATAACCAGTTGATCAGTTATCTGTCCACAGATGGTCAGTACTACACAGTGGCGACCAGTCAGAGCTTTGGAAATACCATAAACCTTAAAGCTGCATTGCCAGCACCAATTGCTCAATGGAGTAATATCTGGAATTTCTATCGTGATGGATCGCATCCAAATACCAATGGCTTCCGTTCTTTAGCTGACTTTGCGTTAAGAAATAATGATGCTTCCTCACTTAACTATGGAAAACATGTTCTGTTAGGTGACAGCTGGTTCTCATCTGAAGGAATTAAGGAGCGCTTAGCGGTTAAGTTGCCCAACGCGCAAATAATAGGGAAGGGGATTGGTGGTCACACTGCAGCTGATATGCTCGCCCGTTTTGACCGCGATGTTGCCTCTCAAAACCCTGATGTGGTTTGGCTTATCGCCGGCACAAACGACTATTATCAAGGCGTCAGTGTTACGGCATATAAGGCTAACATGAAAGCGTTGATCGAAAAAATTAATGGTATTGGTGCTAAAGCGATGGTATTTGACAGTTCTGTTGCGCCGCTAATGTCTGGTGGTAATACTGTACTGCTGGAGAAGTCCCACCCCTACTCTAAAGCACTCGCAGATTTATTTTAATCGGAGTGTTAATTAGTGATGTACCCAGTGGATTTGAAGGAAGTATACATCTTGCCTAAATCGTTGTGCTATGATAGGGAATAATTCTAAGATATGATGTCACAATCATGAAAAAATATACTCCTCTACTTTGTACAGTTTGTTTGGTTCCCGCGCTTGCTTTAGCGCAGGAACCAGTGAAAACCCGAATTAACAAAGTTAAGTTGGGTGCATCACTAAGTTTTAGTTACAACAAGCCAATTTTCAAAGGAATTGATACAACAAACGGCTACAGTCTGATCCCCCGGGTTAGCCTAGGCCCTGTCGTGAAAGATAAAAACGGGGTAGAGATCAACGTCAAAAATGCCTACAAGGGTCCCCTTAAGTTCGTCCTGAGACCCAAGTTCGGCTTCTTTAATCAGGGTTACGATGCAAGTGATTCAAACTTGCTTTCGGGCATGAAAGATAGGGACTCGTCGTTTAATCTAGGGCTAAAGCTGCGTAGCCGAACCCCTCTGGGTACTTTTGTGGTGTCAGGTGGTTATGACGTCACGGGAACAACTGACGGTTTTGAAGGCAGCTTGATGTATACCAATTTGCTGCCGTTAGGTTCGTCAAAACTAAGGCTCTATCCTGAAGCAGGTATCAATTATTGGAGCAAAAAAGTTTCGAATTACTATTTTGGTGTTAACGCCAATGAGACAACAGATAGTAGCGGCCAAACAGTTAGAAACCAGTACAGCATTGGCGATGAAACTAAGAACTACTTCTTGGGTTACAGCGCTGAATATCCATTAACTAAGCATTGGGGCTTAACACACAGCCTTCGCAAAACTTGGTACGATGATCAAATTCTTGATTCGCCGGTAGTGGATGATGGCAAGGCGTCGGATTTGAAAATTATGTTTGGCCTTACCTACGACTTCTAAGCTGGGTTAAAACACTGCGAAATTTGTTCAGAATTGTAATTGCTTGCTAGTGCCAGCATTAACACGATTCTTGCCTTTTGTGCGTTGATCAAACCTGACCCTATACCTTGTTCGATTGGCTTTATTGCAAAACCATTGCCGGTTCGGGTTGAAAATACCACTGGAAATCCTGTTTTGGTGAGTTTCAGTGCTGCTAGTTCAAGCGCGGGTGATGCCCATCCATTTCCAGAAGCGGCAATGACTACGCCTTTTGCGCCTCTGTCGACCGATGCCTGAAGTAAATCTGCCCCTGCATCCTGATGACTATAAACCACATCTACTATAGGCAGCTCACTGATTTTGCTACAGTTGAATTGAGGCTTTCCAGTTGGGTTAGCTGCTGAATAATAGAAGTGTGGCGTCGCGTTTTGGAAAAATCCCAGAGACCCTTGTTCGCTGGCGCGGAAGGTATCTAAAGCGTTGGCATGCGTTTTTGTGGTGTAGTAAGCGGACTGGATACGATCATTTAATAACACCATTGCGCCACGTGACCGAGCCTGCAGATTGGCAGCCAATGCTGTTGCCTGGAGCAGGTTAAGTGGGCCATCAGCACTGATAGCGGTGGCTGGTCTCATGGCACCTACGATAACAATCGGTTTATCTGTTTTTACCGTGAGATCAAGAAAAAAAGCGGTCTCCTCCAAGGTGTCGGTGCCATGTGTTACGACGATACCTTCAGCAAGCCCTTCATCCAGCTGCTCTTGAATCAGCTTGCTAAGTTTAAGGAGATCCTGTGAGCGAATTTCATGACTACCAACGTTTAAAAACTGCTCGCCTGAGACTTCAGCGATGCGATGAATCTCAGGAACGGCGTCAAGTAGCCCTTGTATGCCGATACTGCCTGCTTGGTAATGTAGATTGTCAGTATTGCTCTTTGACGCACCTGCGATAGTGCCTCCAGTGGCAAAAATTTTAACCTTGGGGAGTTTTTCAGCTGTATCGCTCATAATTTCAGTTCATTGGAGTTAGGCTCTAACGATGATCCCACATTAAATAGGAGCCATCTTTAATGCTCTGCTGCATTAACTCAACCAGAGGAAACGCACGTGTGCTCATACCGAGTGGCTTAGGCGTATCATCTTCGTCTTCATCAAGCTCACTCTCTTGTTCGGCAGCTTGCTCTTCTTTTTTAATTTCGGCCAGTGAGGCTTGCAGTGTTTCAAGTGCTTCAGGTAGATCTTCAGCTGAAATCGCGCTTGGAACGGCTTCTCTGCGCCCCATAAGTTTGATCAGCGCAATCGCTGCCTGCTCAAACATTTCGACGGTGCCGCCACTTTTATTGGTAAATACGACTAACATTGTTTTCTCCTATTTGCCCCAGGTGTCGCGAAGGCTGATGACACGGTTGTAGACCAACGCATCGGGCTTACTGTAGCGCGAGTCCTGCACAAAATAGCCTTCACGTTCGAACTGAAAACGTATTCTATTATCAGCTGTAGCCAGACCCTTTTCGCCTTTGCAGCCATTGAGGATTTCAAGGCTGTTAGGATTTAGTGATTGCATATGATCTTTGCCCCCTGCATCGGGGGCAGGGTCGTTAAACAGCCGATCGTACAAGCGGACTTCGCAATCTACATTGTCCGTGGCATCGACCCAATGAATAACGCCTTTCGGTTTAATTCCATCTTCTGGGTTGTTGCCCAGCGTATTTTCAATAATTCGGGCTTTTACTTCGATAATGTTGCCGTCGGTATCTTTAATCGCTTCGTCTGCCTCTATCACATAAGCATTGCGCAAGCGTGTCCGTTTACCAATCACCAGTCGTTTGAACTGTTTATTGGCCTCTTCCCGAAAGTCATCCTGATCGATAAGTAGTGTATTTGAGAATGGTAGCTCACGCGTGCCCAAATCCTCACGACTAGGGTGCCCGGCTGTAGTGAGGATTTCAGTCTTGTCCTCCGGGTAGTTTGTCAGGGTAACTTTTAGTGGGCGTAGTACACACATAGCACGGGTTGCATTATTGTTGAGGTCTTCGCGGATGGCGAATTCTAACATGCTGACATCAACCACGCCTTTGTTGCGTGATACCCCGGATTTATCAATAAATTCGCGAATAGCTGCGGCTGTAAAGCCACGTCGTCGCATGCCGGATATTGTTGGCATTCTTGGATCATTCCAGGCATCGACTATGCCGTCGTCGACCAGCTGCTTTAATTTGCGTTTGCTGGTAACGGTGTAATTTACTTCGAGTCGAGAGAATTCATACTGCACCGGTTTTGACGGCACCGATAAATTATCGATAAACCAGTTGTAAAGTGGGCGATGCTCTTCAAATTCCAAGGTACAGATAGAATGAGTTACCCCTTCAATGGCATCACCTTGTCCATGGGCAAAGTCATAGGATGGATAAATGCACCACTTATCTCCAGTCTGATGATGAGAAGCCTTGCGGATTCGGTAAATGATTGGATCACGCAGGTGCATATTGGGTGACGCCATATCGCCCTTAATTCTTAGGGTGCAGTGACCTTCATCAAATTCGCCAAGTCGCATTTTTTCAAATAGTGCTAGGTTCTCTTCCACACTACGTGACCGATAAGGGCTGTTGGTGCCCGACTCTTTAAGTGTGCCTCGTGACGCACGGGCTGCATCTTTGTCCAGATCGTCAACATAGGCTTTGTCATTTTCGATTAGCTCAACTGCCCAAGCGTGCAGCTGATCAAAGTAGTTTGAGGTAAACTTTACTTCACCAGACCACTGGTAGCCTAACCAGCGAATGTCATCCTTTATCGCTTCTACATATTCGATGTCTTCTTTTTCAGGATTGGTGTCGTCGAAGCGCAGATTACAGTGCCCACCGAAGGTTTGTGCAATGCCAAAATTCAGGCAGATAGACTTGGCATGACCGATGTGTAAATAACCATTTGGCTCGGGTGGGAAGCGGGTTTGCACCGACTGAACAACTTTGTTTTCTAAGTCTTCTTTTACAATTTTTTCAACAAAGTTCAGTGGTCGCGTATTTTCAGTCATGACAAATGGTTTTCTTATCGATTGTTAGTAGGCGAAGATTATAACAGGTCGTATTCTACGTTTACATTACTTAAACTGTGTGCAATTTATTGCGTGGATAACCCAATGTTAGACAGGATTCATCAGGAGCTAGCTTACCTTTTTTCAGGTCTGTCGTTTTACACGCGTATCCCATGCCCATCCTGGGTGAAATACAGTCCACAAAACCTTAACAAATCCAGAAAGTATTTGCCTTTGATTGGCCTGATGATTGGTGCGTTTGCGGCATTGGTTTTTTACGTGTGCCAATGGTTACTTCCAGCCTCCGTCAGTATTGCGTTGTCCATGATAGCCACGGTTTATCTGACGGGAGCATTTCATGAAGATGGTTTGGCAGACTGCGCTGATGGTTTCGGAGGCGGTTGGGACAAAACGCAAATCCTATCGATAATGAAAGACAGTCGAATGGGGGCGTATGGCACGATAAGTTTGGTACTGATATTAGGACTGAAATGTTTGTTATTGTGGGAGTTAAAGCTAATCTCTACGGAGTTAATGATGTTAGCTTTGGTTGTAGGGCATTCAATCAGTCGCTTAATGGCTTCGTTGATTATGCAGTTTTATAATTACGTTTCAGAAGACATTACAAGCAAATCAAAAACGGTTACCTCTGTTAAATTAAGTAGAGGGGAGTTGATATGGAGTGTTGTACCCCTTGTCATTGTCTTGACGTTAACAACTCCGCAGTTATTAATTGCAATTCCTCCTTTGTTGCTAGTGACTTGGTATTTAGCAACGGTTTTTAAGAAACGTATCGGCGGTTATACGGGGGATTGCCTTGGGGCAACGCAGCAGCTTACAGAGGTGCTTTTCTACCTGATATTGATCACAACTCCTGTAATATTTTAGATATTGGTAGACTTTGTTGCTCTAGCGATAAATTAACAAGCATATATACGCATTCTTAGGCATTTTAGTTCCTCCCTTTGTCAGGTATGCTATAACTCGACCTTCTGTTTTGTAGGGGAAGCAGTGACTAAGAAATCGCTAACTGGATTGAGTAATAGTGGCTGTTCGCAGATGCTAGGTCACCTTCTGGATCAAAAACAGGATAATGGTGCTGCGATGATGAGTCTTGTCGAGCGCTACATTGGCCACTTTGCCAGGCGATATTGCAACTTAAGCTTTCATGAGCGTCAGGACATCAGCCAGGAAGTTGCCGTTAAACTACTTTGTCACGGCACTAAGGTAAGAGACAACTGTTCAAGATCGTGGGTTTACACCGTCGTTAGAAACGAATGTATAGACTACTTACGCAAGCAGGCAAAACAGATTGCCGTCTATGACGGTTCAGTCGACCCAGAAGCTGAGGCCAATAGAACGGGCTCATTTCCAGCAATTTCTGAAAGTGTCGATGTTGCGGTTATTCAAAGGTTAGATTGCTTGCAAAAAGTCTTTGATCGGATTGAGCAGCAGGAAACAGGCAAGGCAGACATTTCGATATACACACAATATGCTTTTGGTTTTAGTTATCGTGAAATATCCAAACGTTCAAGCCGTTCAGTAGATGCTATAGGGCAGCGTATCTCAGTGCTGAAGAGTCGACTTAAAAACCTGATGAATGAGTGCTGTTGAGAGAAGCTATGTCAAACGAAGAGTCAGAACAAACGCTAATACCCAAAGATGCCGATGAACAATGGCGCAAAGTTGTGCATGGTGAAATAGAGCCTGTTGAAGATAATGAAGAACATGTAGACGCAGCAGTTATTCGTGATTATCTAATTTTAAGAGATGAAGCCATCGCTGTTCAGAGCGTTCCTGAAACTGACCCTCTGAATGAAATTTCAAAAGAAGATGCGCGCATAATCTATCTTAATGCAAAACAAGAAATTAATTTGCGTGGAAAAAACACTTGGGTTGAGTC
>CALAJG010000197.1 GCA_937923375.1 uncultured Leucothrix sp. | reverse complement strand
GGTGATGAGCTTCGAAGCGTTGGCGAGGTTTTGAGCGATGGGCAAATCTATGACAGCAATCGATACACGCTGTTTGGCATGCTCAGCAAACTAGATGTTGATATTTACGATATGGGCGTGGTGCCAGATCAACCTGACGCGGTGAAACAAGCCTTTGAACAAGCTGCGGGCATGGCTGATGTGGTGATTACTTCAGGTGGGGTCTCAGTGGGTGATGCTGATTACATAAAGCCAACGCTACGTGAAATGGGCACTATTAATTTCTGGAAAATTGCGATGAAGCCGGGTCGGCCTTTAACCTATGGTCAGTTAGGTAAGGCGCATTTCTTTGGTTTGCCGGGAAACCCAGTTGCAGTCATGGTGACCTTTTTACAGTTTGTAAAACCTGCTTTGCAGCAATTATCTGGTGAAACAACCAGTACACCGCTAATACTCAATGCCATTTGCCAAAATGATATTCGCAAACGATCTGGTCGAACTGAATATCAACGAGGCATATATAAGCAGTGCCAGGATGGATCACTAACTGTTGAATTAACCGGCAGGCAGGGATCGGGAATCCTCAGCTCTATGAGTGAAGCAAACTGCCTGATTGTACTTAGCGATGAGCAGGCAAATGTCGCTAAAGGAGATAATGTGCTAATTGAGTTGCTAAACTGATATAAATTCTGGATGCTGGGGCTATCACAAGATCCCATCACGTGTGTAGAATGAGACAAGCAGTAGATTTAAGGAGATTGGAATGTCTGAAGTGCAAAATTCTCAGCTAATTGATAAATTCGGTCGCAAAATAAGTTATCTACGAATCTCGGTAACGGATCGTTGTGATCTGCGCTGCGTCTACTGCATGTCTGAAGATATGACCTTTATGCCGCGGGCTAAATTGTTGACGTTGGAAGAGATTGCAAGAATTGCCCGTCAATATGTTGATATGGGGGTTAGCAAGATTCGCATTACGGGTGGTGAGCCTCTAACGCGTCGCAATGTGATCAAGCTGTTTAATGATCTGGGTGAGATGGATGGATTGAATGACCTCACGGTAACCACTAACGGAACCTTGCTCACTAAATATGCCGAAGACCTCAAGAAAGCGGGTGTAACACGCATTAATGTCAGTTTGGATACTTTGCAGGCCGATCGATTTAAAGCGATTACCCGAATCGGGGATATTCAAAAAACGCTTGATGGGATTGAAGCCGCTCTGGAACAAAACTTTAACGCGGTGAAGCTCAACGCAGTGATTATGAAAAATCACAATGACGATGAGATAATTGACTTGGTCAACTACGTGCGTGAGCGTGGATTAGATATATCTTTCATTGAAGAAATGCCATTAGGTGATATGGGACAACACGACCGTGACAAAACCTATTGCAGCAGTGATGAAGTATTAAGACGCATTGAAGAACATTACAGCTTAGTGCCTAGCACTGAAACGACCGGTGGACCTTCCCGTTACTATCGCAGTGCAGACAGCAAGTCCCGGATCGGATTTATTTCACCGCACAGCCATAATTTTTGTGATGATTGCAATCGAGTGCGGTTGACCGCAGAAGGGCGCTTATTACTGTGCCTCGGTCAGGAACATTCCATGGACTTGCGAGCAGTAGTCAGAGCGCATCCAACTGACGATGAGGTTCTGAGAAAGGCAATTATTGATTCCATGGCGCTCAAGCCAAAAGGGCATGATTTTGATGTGACCGCTAAGCCTATTATTATGCGTCACATGAGTGCGACCGGTGGCTGATACTGGGTTAATACAGAGGCCAGCGTTAAGCGATGAGGGGCTTGGGGCCTCGATTCAAGTCACGGCTTATGATGAGTTTGGTGCTGCACGCGAAGGGCACATTGCCGCTGAGCGCGCATTAACGATTTACCTTGATAAGCGCGAAGTGCTGACCTTAATGACGTTGGGTTCGCAGCCTGAACTGCTGGTGCTGGGCTGGCTCAAAAACCAAAACCTGATTGAAAACATTTCCGATGTAGAATCTGTTCATATTGCCTGGGATGTTGAGGCCGCAGCGATTAAAACTCGTGGGGGTGTTAGCGAGCTGGATGAGAAGCTCGAACATAAGACTGTAACGACAGGCTGTGGCCAAGGTACGATGTTTGGCAACCTGATGGAGCGGTTGAGCGAGATTACACTGGCGAAGCCTGCTATTAAACAGTCGCAAATTTATGATCTGCTAAAAAGTCTCAGCGCGCATAATGATGTCTACCGAAAAGCAGGTGCTGTTCACGGTTGCGCATTATGCCAGGGTAATGAAATACTTAGTTTTGTTGAAGATGTCGGTCGTCACAATGCAGTAGATACCATCGCGGGCTACATGTGGTTGGAAGGAATTGTTGGCGACGACAAATGGTTTTATACAACAGGCCGTTTGACTTCTGAAATGATAATAAAGGTTGCGCAAATGGGAGTGCCGGTATTGCTATCACGTTCAGGTGTTACTCAAATGGGACTTGAGTTAGCACAGCAGTTGGGTGTTGTTTTGATTGCTCGGGCAAAAGGACGGCATTTTTTGGTTTACAACGGCGCTGAACGAATTGAATTTAATGCACAACCTGTGAAATAAATTCTACAATCCGCCAAGTAACAAAAACCAGTAATTCAGACCAACTCAGAAATAATCGTCCACTATCATATGCAGGAATCACTCACATCCGCGGTGTTTGAGGCGCTTAAGTTATTACTAAGCGGCGATCCTCAGCTATGGGAAATTATTGGTATTTCGTTCAGCGTATCAGGCATGGCTATTTTGATTGCCGTTATCCCCGCAGTGATGATCGGTTTTTTATTGGCATTTTATGACTTTCACGGTCGCAGGATTTTGATCGCGATTTTCAATACACTTCTATCTGTTCCGGCAGTGGTCATCGGCTTGACGTTTTACTTACTACTATCAAGGCAGGGGCCTTTAGGTGATCTGCGATTGTTGTTTACGCAGTCGGCGATGGTTATTGGCCAGATTGCTTTGTGTTTTCCATTGCTGGTGGCCATGAGCCACACGGCATTTCAGTCAATAGAACGGCGTGCATGGGAGACGGCTATAACGCTTGGGCATTCTACGTTGGGTGCTTTATCACTAGTTATTCGTGAAGCGCGGTTTGCATTGTTAGCGGCGGTATTAACCGCTTTTGGAAGAATCATTGCGGAAGTTGGTGCGTCCATGATGTTGGGTGGTAATATTCTTCATCACACCAGAAATATTCCCACAGCGATTGCGTTGGAAACCAGCAAAGGCGAGTTCGCTCAAGGTATTGCACTTGGTATCGTTCTATTGCTTCTAGCGTTTGTATTGAATGGCTTACTGCATGTTTTTCAAGGGAAAGGTGCGCTGTCTTGAAGCAGGTCAACAGTTTAGAAATCTCCCCTTTAATACGATTTCAAGAATTATCTAAACGCTATGGCAAACGGCAAATTTTCAACGATGTGAGTTTTGATTTTCAAGCAAAGAGTAGCTATTTACTAACCGGTAGAAATGGTTCCGGAAAGTCGACTCTGCTTCGGGTAATGTCGGGTTTACTCAAGCCTGATTCTGGTTTGATTCATGTAAAAGGACAAACCAATCATCCAGGATTGAGTTGGTCAAAACAGCAAATAGCCCTAAGAGATGTAGTAATGTATATGCATCAGTCGCCTTATCTGTTTGACGGGTCGGTTAGGAAAAATTTAGAGTATGCAATCGTTAACACTCCTAACTCTGGGCAAAGAGAGCAACAAGTCGAGCAGGCTTTGCAATGGGCAGGGCTTGATGATTTGTCTCGTAGTCCCGCCAAACAATTATCTGGGGGAGAGAAACAGCGTGTAGCACTAGCCCGCGCTTGGTTGCGAAATTCCAGTATCTTATTGTTGGATGAGCCGACAGCAAACCTTGATCAGATGAGTCGCAAAAAAACGCTTGAGTTACTCGCGAGTCTAAAGCAATCAGGTGTGTCTTTATTGATCGCTTGTCACGAATATCAGGAATTTATGCCTATAACTGACGGTATTTTGCAGCTAAATGATGGAATATTACAAAAAATTTAGTGGATTGTAATGCTTTAGAAATCAAGTGTTAACAGTTGATAGGTTAGAATTCACTTAACAATAATTCGACGCAATAACTATTTTTATAAGGCCGAAGCATAAAGTTAAGAACGATGCGCTTTATCCTTAAAATAATTTACTAGCGTAATTGCTTTAGCGACCCTAGATTAGGCGTCGCTTTTTTGTGTATCGGGATCATGGGCATTAAATCTAAGGACAACGCGTAATCCAGGATTATTATCCTTAAGTTCAATGCTTCCATGGTGTCGCTCAACGACGGCCTTAACTAAACTAAGACCCAGACCGTTCCCCGGCGTACTTCTCGCGCTATCCAGTCGAGTGAAACGTTCGAATACTTCATCTCGTTTATCTACAGGAATGCCTGGACCGGTGTCAGAGATTTCTATAATCGCTGTTTTCTTGGAAAATCGTGTTGTGATATCGATGTGCCCACCTTTTGGGGTGAACTTCATGGCATTGTCTAAAAGATTGGTAAACGTTTGGGCGAGTAGTTGGCTCTCTCCCAATATTTTGCAGCTGTTAGGCACCTGACTACTAAAGGTAATACCTGCTTCTTCGGCCGCGATTGAATAAAGTTCTGCAAGTTCTTCGATGAATGGTTTCAAGTCGATCAGTGTCCAATCCTGATCATGCTTTCCGGATTCGGCTTGAGCTATACTCAATAATGAGTTGAAAGTGAGAATAATATCATCTATATCTTGGATAGATTCGCGCTGCACTTTCTGGTAGCCAGAACGGTCCAGATTTTGGATTAAAGACACTTCCAGACGGTTTCGCAGCCGATTCAAAGGGTTGCGTAGATCGTGCGCAAGATTGTCTGTTACTTGATGCATGGTTTGCATTAATTGTTCAATCCGCGAGAGCATCGTGTTAACCACTAGGTTCAGGCGATCGAATTCATCATTTTTCTCAGTTACCTGCATTCGTTGGCTTAAGTCGCCTTGAACAATTTCTCCTGCTGTCTCCCGCACCTTATTAATTCTGCGCAATACGCTGTAACCAATTAAGGCTCCAACGATGAGTGCCAGTGTGAAAACGACCAGTACTAGACTAATTATAACGTTAAGAATTCGCTTCAACAGAGCCTGACGTTCATAAAGGTCTGAGCCAACCATGATTTGGTAGCCATCAGGGAGCAGCGTTAGCAAGACTCTTGCGTCTTGATTTAGCTGGGCTTTTCCGTCTGAATTAAGCGCGTCTTCATCGGCTTCAGGAACCGTGATAACGGTCTTGAGCGGTAGCGTGGCAAAGACACTGTCACCTGGTTTCAGCTCTTTATTAGGCTCTATTTCTGCGAGTAAGTCACGCTGAGAGCGATTTAGAAGCGCGTAAAGAAAGAATTTTGAACGTCCGTCGGTATTCAGCTGATTCATTTCCTGAGTCAGCGCAGATATTTGGCCGCTTTGATAAAGCCCTAACAGGTTGGTTGTTTCAGCCCGAAGTTGGGAGTCTGTTTGTGCTCGAATTTCATTGGCCGATTTCCAATAAATAAAGCTAAACGCACAAGCACTGATTAGACTAAATACTAAAGCATATATCAGTGATAGTCTGAATGCTGAAGTATTGACTAACCTAAGACGCATGTAGCGAGTATCCGGCACCTCTCACAGTGTGTAATAATGGTGGTGTGAAATCGCGGTCAATCTTGCTTCTCAGGCGACTTATGTGCACATCAATAACATTGGTCTGTGGATCAAAATGGTAGTCCCAGACATTTTCCAGCAACATGGTACGAGTCACGACTTCATCTGCATGGCGCATCAGATATTCAAGCAGTGTGAACTCTCGTGGTTGTAGATGAATGACTTGTCCCGCACGGGTAACAGAATGTTTAATAAGGTCCATTTGCAAATCATGAACCCTTAACAAAGTTAGTTCCTGAGCAGGGCTGGCCCGTCTTACCAATGCCTGAAGTCTTGCCATTAACTCACTGAAGGCATAAGGCTTGACCAGATAATCGTCGCCACCCGCTCTCAGGCCTTCAACACGGTCGTCAACATCACCCAGAGCACTGAGAATTAAAACAGGTGTTTTGACCTTTTGTTCGCGTAGCTCTTTGATAACGTCAAGCCCGCTTTTTTTGGGAAGCATGCGGTCAACAATCAGAACGTCATACTGGCCTGTTAGTGCCATATGGTAGCCGTCTTCACCATTGTCAGCGTGATCGGCAACATGGCCAGACTCTGCGAGTCCCTTCTGAATGAAGCTAGCTGTTTGAGTATCGTCTTCTATAAGTAACATATGCATAGCAGCAGTATAGATCAGAGAACCTTAAGAATAGTAATTAAGGTTTGTTAAGATAATTACGATGATCGACGGATCAAACAGAAACTTCATTTGTCTTCTATAATGTTGTTTTCGATTCCCATCAAAAGCTTTTGAATATTTGGTATGTGTTTCCAGTATACCAGTGCAGTAATGATCAATAGACCAAATCCGAAGGCACCTGAGTGCGTAACAAGATAAAAGTAGAACGGTGCAAAGAGAATCGCAATCATTGCTGAAACAGAAGAGATATTGAACGCAAAGGCTGCCGACAACCAAGTGGCAATTACCGCTAAACCGATGATGGGATTCAACCCCAGATAAATCCCCATAGCAGTGGCGACACCTTTGCCGCCTTTGAATCCATAGAAAACAGGAAATAGGTGGCCGAGAAAAGCGCCAATGGCTACACACACAAGCCAAAAGTCGTCCAATCCCAATGCTTTTGCAATAACCACTGGCAAAAGACCCTTCAGCATATCGCCCAAAAGGGTGAATGCTGCCGGCACCTTGCCGCCTAGCCTGAGTACATTTGTTGCGCCCGGATTCTCTGACCCACTTAATCTGGGATCAGGAAAATTAAATAGGCGCGAGGCGACAACGGCGGTAGAGATTGAGCCGAATAAATAGGCGGCAACAATAATAATTAAAGGTAGTAAAGTATCCATCGGAGCATACTATCAAAATGTGATGTTTTTGTCTGCGATTGATAAAAAAACTATGGCGATGTTCTAAGCAATTTGAATAGGCTATAGCTTGGTGACAAACAACTTGTTAAGTCTTAGCTGCCTTACTTGGAAATTACTTGTGGTATTTGCGCCAAATAGTTGATTAAAAATATACCTTAACACTCTGTAATTTCATTAACGACACTTTTAGTGTAGCTTTTTTGTATAATGAAAGATCTAAATGATGGGTGATTAATAGCACTAAATGAGATATTTTATAGACGCTCAAAAGGTCTTTGCTTAGCCCGAGAGATTAGTGAATTTAACAAAACAATAAGCTGTAATACGCCAAGAAAAATGATAACTTTGGTGCTGGACTAATTTTTTTCCCCCAAAACTAGTCAGTCCTAAAACCCCGAAATCACACATTCTTTGTTGTGATGCCAATGGACGGCCTGATACAGGCGTTCAAGTGACAAGCAAAAGGAGATTGTAAGTCATATGTCTGATAGAAGACTTCAAGTGTTTCATGCAGTGGCAAGGATGCTTAGTTTCACGAAAGCAGCTGAAGTATTGCACATGACACAACCGGCCGTGACATTCCAAATTCGTCAATTAGAAGAGCAGTTTGATACTCGCCTGTTTGACAGAGCGCATAATAAGGTGAGTTTGACCGATGCCGGACATCTGGTGTTTGAATATGCTGAACGCATATTTGAACAATATTCTGAAATGGAAAATGCCGTTCGAGAAATGACAGGAAACTTTAACGGTTCGCTAACGATTGGCGCAAGTACCACTATCGCCGAGTATATGCTTCCCGCACTGCTGGGAGACTATAACGATGAAAACCCAGACATAAGACTTCGGTTACGTGTGTCTAACACCGAAGGTATTGTGTCGATGATAGAAAATAACGTCATCGATTTAGGAGTCGTAGAAGGGCCGGTCGCCAACAAAAATTTATTAGTTGAAGTATGCCGGAATGATGATTTAGTCATCGTAGTGCCACCGGGGCATGAATTGATTGACAAGCAGGAAGAGGCATCTGGTTTATCATTAAAGACTGTACTTGAGTATCCGTTTATATGCCGTGAACCAGGCTCTGGTACGCGCGAGGTGATTACGGATTACTTGCAGGAAGCCGGCCTTGAACGGAACATGTTAAAATCATGCCTAGAGCTGGGTAGTCCCGAGTCAATTAAAGGTGCCATTGAAGCTGGTATGGGTGTGTCAATTTTATCCAGTGTCAGTATCGCCAAGGAGCTTAAATTAGGAACACTTCAAGCGATCCCATTGAATCCACCACTTCAGCGCGAGTTTTCTTTCGTTAGGCAGCGTCAGAAATTTAAGGTTAAGGCAATGGATGAACTGTTGGATTTCGCGCGCAGTTACTGTATTTCCGGCAAGCCTTTAATTCGAGTTTAAATCGCTGAGCGGGTGACAACACCCATGCTTTCAATGTAAATTACCAACTCAAGGATGAGTTAATGGATTTATAGAGAAAAGTTATGGGTGTCAACTTAAGCAGTGATCAAAAATTATTGCTTAATCGTTTTAATGATCTATCCGTTGATGATCAAAAATTCCTTCTGTCATTTGCGGAATTTCTTTCTTCCAGAAGTGAATCTGATAATAATCCGACGAAAATTAACCAAACGCCAGAATTATTGCCTCGTCCGG
This sequence comes from uncultured Leucothrix sp., assembly GCA_937923375.1. GTDB lineage: Bacteria > Pseudomonadota > Gammaproteobacteria > Thiotrichales > Thiotrichaceae > Leucothrix. The sequence goes on along the minus strand of CALAJG010000197.1, from coordinate 54,385 downwards.
TGGATGAGAGTATACCTAAAGCCATAAAACGATTATCTTTATCCTACCCAATGTTGCAAGATGTGGAACTACTTCATCAATGCTCCGCACTAATGAGTGAACATATACTGAAGGGCAGGGCTGCCGTTGACGTTATTGACGAACTAGAGTTGCTATTCAGGCAATTTCATAAAAACTATCAGAATGATACTAAATGATTAAACTGATCAATGATTGGTACACACGTCACTTTTCCGACCCGCAAGTTGCTATTCTGGCATTTCTGCTTTTGCTCGGATTTGGTGTTGTATATTTTGCCGGAAACTTGCTGGCGCCATTGTTTGCGGCTGTAATAATTGCCTACCTTCTCGACGGTGCTGTCGTTTTCCTCAGGCGATTTAAAATACCGCAGTTTATAGCTATGGTGCTTACGTTTAGTCTGTTTATGCTGTTCTTGTTGATTGTAATGTTCATTCTGGCTCCCTTAATGTTTAAGCAAACAACGCAGTTTATGCTTGAAATACCAAGAATGCTGGCGGAGGGACAAAGTGTCATAATGATGCTTCCAGAAAAATACCCTACAATTATCTCACAGGAGTTTATCGCTGAAATTCTAACCAGTATCAAAAGCAACATTACCGACTCATCTCAAAAGTTTGTAAGCCTTTCACTGGCATCGGCAGTAGATGTGTTTTCGTTTTTGGTTTATTTGGTTGTTGTGCCACTGTTAGTGTTTTTCTTTCTCAAAGATAAGTCGTTGATCATTTCTTGGTTCCGAAGCTTTCTGCCTCGGGATCGTGCTCTGGTAGCGACCGTTTGGATGGAAGTAAACGGAAAAATTACAGGTTATGTTCGTGGTAAATTTATGGAGATCCTGATTATTTGGGTGATCTCTTACATCACCTTTCTGATATTCGGACTTAACTATGCGTTGCTCCTGTCATTTGCCGTTGGCGTATCGGTATTAATTCCCTATGTGGGGGCAGTAGCCGTTACCTTACCGGTTGCAATCGTCGCCTACTTCCAGTGGGGGTACAGTTACGAAACGGTTTATGTGTTGATTGCTTATGCGGTCATTCAGTTTTTGGATGGTAACCTCTTAGTACCACTGCTATTTTCTGAAATGGTTAATTTGCACCCAGCCGCAATTATTATGTCGGTATTGTTTTTTGGTGGTCTCTGGGGTGTATGGGGCGTATTTTTTGCAATTCCTTTAGCGACCCTTGTACATTCCGTAATGAATTCATGGCCCCGTCGGGCTCGTGAAGACTAGTCTCTTAGGGAAGTCCTATTGGCACAGTTATTAGTGCAGCTTACGAATCAAAGTTACCCTTGCGAAATCACTCATTCTAATAGGGCACGTTATTTGCGCCTAAAACTATCTCATACAGGAACGCTAAATGTAGTCGTTCCGAGAGGGGTTTCTTTGAGCGATGTCGAAGCTTTTGTGGTTAGCCAGTCTGGATGGATTGAAGCAAAGCTCAAAGAGTTAAATTCGCAGGCCTGTCAATTTACCAAACCAGAGCAGCTTAATCTTTTATACCTTGATGAAAGCTGGAATCTTGCATACTTACCTGATGCAAAGTCCCAGACTTTGAAACTTAGGGTAAACGGCGATTATAAGCTTGATTGCAGTGGTCGGGTTGATGATGCAGATTTACTTCGCAAAGTCCTCGGAAAATGGTTAAAACATAAAGCTGAGCAGGTCATCCCAAAACGTTTGGAAAACTTAGCAGAGCGCCATGGTTTTCATTTTAATCGTGTGACAATCAGAGGGCAGAAGACGCGTTGGGGCAGCTGTTCAAGTCAAAAAAATATTAATTTGAATTATAAACTACTGTTTCTCGAAGCAGCGGTTGTGGATTATGTTTTAATACACGAACTTTGTCATACCATCGAAATGAACCACTCCAGGCGCTTTTGGGATTTGGTTGCAGACTGTGATGCCAATTACAAACAACACGATAAATTACTGAATGCGTTTTCCAGAACAATACCGCTCTAGTTATTATCAGACATTTTAGAATTTGCCTTACTTTTACTTAGTTGAATTGCACTTTCTATAGCAGCTTTAAAACTCCCTGAGTCGGCGCTTCCTTTGCCTGCTAAGTCAAGTGCTGTGCCGTGGTCAACTGAGGTGCGAATAATGGGCAGACCTAGAGTGATATTGATAGCACGGCCAAAGCTAGCATGCTTTAGCACTGGCAGCCCCTGGTCATGAAACATCGCTAATACTGCGTCTGCATCTTTCAGGTATTTTTCAGTAAATAAAGTATCCGCTGGTAATGGCCCAACCAAATTCATCCCGGAGGCTGTCAGTGTTTTCACGACGGGAATGATGGTATTAATTTCTTCCATACCCAGATGGCCACCTTCTCCGGCATGTGGATTCAAACCACAGATATAAATTTTGGGATTATCCAGTGCAAACTTTTCCTGCAAGTCCTTATGCAACACCGTCAACACATCGATTAGCGATTGTTTGGTAATCGCTGAGCTCACATCTTTTAGTGGCAAATGTGTTGAGGCAAGAGCCACCCGGAATGTATCGGCAGCGAGCATCATCACAGGCATCTTTGAGCCAGTCAGTTCTGCCAGGTACTCGGTATGACCGCTAAATGGAATGCCTGAGTCGTTAATTACCCCTTTATGCAGTGGTAGGGTAACCATAGCGTCAAATTCGCCATTTTGGCAGCCTTCTGTTGCTCTATCGAGCGTTTTGAGGACATAAGCGGCGTTAGCCTTGTTCAGCAGGCCTGGCTCAACGGCTTCACGGCATTTGATGTCGAGAATTATGAGCTGGCCAGTCGAAATTGAACCCAAGGGTATATTCTTTTGGTAACAAACCAAGTCGATGTCTACTTCGAGTTGAGCAGCTCTATCCTTAATTACCGTTGAATCGGCTATCACAATACAGTCAGCATCAAACTTATGAAGTGCAACTGTCAGGAGAAGATCGATACCAATACCTGCTGGTTCACCACAGCAGATAGCCAATCGTGGCTTCATAATTTACGGCTTCTTATATTCAATAAAAGCACTGCTGCGCAAGCCTTGTACCCAAGTCTCGTAGTCTTGTTCCTGTTTTTTTGTGAGAATCATCTTCCGAGCTTGAGTTTCCAGTGCTTGACGACTCGCATCGATTTCACGTCGATCTAATACTTCCAGAACGTGATAACCAAATTTTGTTTTTATCACCGGGCTCAACGTTTTTAATGGCAATGTTTCAGCGGCTTTGGCGAACTCCGCAACATAGCGCTTAGAATCACTCCAGCCAAGGTCTCCACTGTTAATTGCACTTCCTGTATCGTCCGAATTTGATTTGGCCAACACGCCAAAGTCAGCCCCCTGAACCAGCTGCTGTCTCAGCGAGGCTATCTTACTACTGGCATTTGGCTCACTACTTGCCACAAGAATATGACGAACCCTGACTTGTTGTGATTTGAGCTCTTTACTGCCACGCTGGGCCACCAGTTTCAGCACATGAAAACCACGAGCATCCGAAATTACATCTGATATCTGTCCGGGTTCAAGCTTGGTCAGTTCTGCTAAGTAAGCAAATGAAAAACTCTCAGATGGTCTCCAGCCAAGATCAGTTGCTTTGCTATTTGCAATACTGGTTTTCATAAAGTCACTACTGTTCAAAGCAGCGTTTCTGAGCTGAACGGCATTTTGTCTGGCTCGATTAAAGCGAGCGATATCAACTGAATCTGGCGCAGGGATCAATATATCCTGAACATGGTAGCTGCGCTTTGCAGTTATTTGTCTAGCTTCGGAGGTAATTAAGTCATTAACTTCCTGAGCCGTTACTTCAGAATTTTGGGATGACCTACGCTGTTTTAAACTATTGATGATTAGCTGGGAGGCTATCGTTTTACGGAAGCCCTGAAAATCAATACCCTGATTTTTTAACGCTTGTTTGAATTGCTCCAGGCTCAACTTATTACGTGCTGCGACGCTGTTGACGGCTTTATCCAGGCTAGCATCATCAGGATTAATGCCGACTCTTTTAGCGGCCTGTAACTGTAGTTTCTCAGAAATAAGACTGTCCAAGGCTTGCTGATTTAGTAATTTAGTGTTGGTTTCAGCATTGCCAGACACTTGTAGTCGGCGAGCTACTTGTTGAACTTCGCTTTGCAGAATAATATCTTTGTTAACCACGGCAACTACACGATCAAGTGATGAGTCAGTTGCATTTGCTGTAGTAAAACCGCTCAGCAACGTAACAACGATCCAAACTATAGCGCTTGCTGTTTGTCTTAATTGGGCCATGGTTTTATTCATATCCATAAATGTTTTCCTTGAGAATAGCGTTTACGCCGGTGTTAATGCTGCCGAGGCCTTTGAGATTAAATTCAAAATATAGTGCGTCATCATAACTGACATTATCGGTGGTCAGGTAGCGTCGTGCAACCAAACGTGATGCCAGGCAACAGTCTTCAAATGCGATGCCAGCAAGCTGCTCTAACACTCTGTCGTTATACAAATCATAGTCTAGTTTCCCTACCAAGCTCCATTTTTTATTAATCGGTAATGAAAATGAAGTGTCAATTTCAGATAGTTGACCGGGGATTTTCTGATAATTAATATTCAGAATACGTTGTTTATCGTCTAAATAGTTAATACGTGCTTCGGTTGACGCCCAATCAGAAGTATTTGGGTCCCAAAATGCAGTCGTTGAAAAACGAGTATGCTTGTTTATATTGGTGTTTAGTTCAAAAGCAAACTCTGAGCTTTTATTGGTTAGCGCGTTGTCTCCGGGAAGCGTGACTTTACGATCGTCGAAGTAAAATATTTGCCCTACGCTAGCTTCAAGTACCTCACTACCTGTCTTAGGGTTCTGCACACGGCTAGTTAGCGATAGCGTTAGCTGATTAGCATCGGCAATTCGATCCTTGCCCGTAAAGCGGTTAGATTCAAACAACTGATTGCTTATTGAAAAGTCAGTTCTTGCAGTGTCAAAGATAGGAATATTACTCTGATCTTTGTACGGTGTGTAAGTATAGAAAAGCCGGGGTTCAAGCGTTTGTTGTAACTGATAGTTCAAGTTCCGTTCAAAGAGCAAACCGCTGTCTATCGTAAAGGTGGGTAAAGCACGACTCAAGCTGTTGCCCGCTGTACTGTTCTGTAGTGAATACTGGGTTGCCTGATAATTAACTGAAGGCTTCACATACCAAGAATCGTTGCCATATCGCTTACTGGCTTTCAGACCAACATCAAGCCTCAACCCAGTGGGATTTGCAGAGCCCTCAAAGTAAGTAGCCTCGGCATTTAGCGTTAAATCGAGCCCATTATATACATGGGGGGATTGATAATTAAAGGTTAGCTCTGGGAGTTTTGCATAGGGCTGGGCCGTAGCGTCTAGTACTTGATAATCCAATGCGGTTAGACTGAAATCCCAGTTTTTGCTACCAACGTCATAACGAATTGTTCGTTCTAATGCAGAAGTAGAAGAGGTTGATAGTGAATCACTCAAGTCATCGAGATACTCGTTATCAGATACCCCTTCTGCTTTGATTGTGAGAGTGCGGCGATGATCCAGATTACGTTGATAAATTAGCTTAAAGTAATCTCGCCATTCATCGTTGAGCGCATTGTCACTCGGGATAAAGCTATAGTCCAATTCACCGCGACTTTTCTCCGTAATAAAACGACCAATTGTTTTTACTCTTAAGCCCCGCTCTGAAAGAGGAGTTACGTAGATGGTTGCATCATAATTAGGCGCTAAATTAATGTAATACGGGACTGTAATTTCATAGCCTGACTGATCACTAACCCCCACTTCTGGGACCAGAAAACCAGTCTTTCGCTGAGTTTTCCCAGTGAATGGGTTGTCTAACGGAAAGCTAATCCATGGAAGATAAAGAATTGGTACGTTGCCAACGCGTAAGGTGACATCCTGAGCGGTTCCGACCTGCGTTGCTTGGTTGATATTGATGCTTCGTGAGGCGATGTGCCAACTAGGGTCAGGTGCAGGACAGGTTGTGTAAGTGGCGTTTTCCAGCGAGAGCTCATCACGACTCTTCTGCTCTATACGACTACTTGTGCCATTAGTGTGTGAGCCCTTGACCTGATATTTTGCATTGTTAATAATGCCACGTTGATTTGCCATATCGTAGTCAATGCTATCACTTTTAAAAGCAGTAGTATCGGTGCTGAGTATGACATTGCCATCAGCTTTAACTTGATTCTTTTTACCATCAAAACTGGCTCTATTTGCATTGAGGCGCTGCTGATTACGCTGGATAATGACGTCGCCTTCCAACTCAGACAGTCCTTGCCTATTGATGCTGCCACTATCTGCTTCTAGGTACACGGCATCCAATGTTGGTGAGTCAGTAATGGTATTCGCAAGCTTAGTTTGTTCATGAGCCACGCAGACCGGAGGGTCGGTATAGGCCTGTGCGGTAAAAGGGAAGATGCTCCCAATAAATATCCAGAGGTTCTTTTTATTCAATCTATCCACCGGCAATGAGAGTTGTTTTTATGAAGATTAATCAAGATAACAAAGCCTATTGATAATAACAATCTTGACAACTATTTTCAGAAATCTAAAGAATTATTAATAGAATAATTAAAAGCGAGGTATTTGCTGTGGCAAATTGCCAAAGTCGGGATAATATTGTCGATTATCAGGGAACTGATAGCCTGGAGAATACTGAATGTTGATGTTGTCAAATCCGCCGTTTTGATCAACTACATAGGCACCTCCACCCGCTACACTCGCTGCTAATGCTACAGCAGAGGCTATTTTGACAAAGCTGTAGGGCCTTTCGCCATGAATTTTTCCCGTCCGTCCATTGATAACATAGCGGTAAGTTTTATTGCGGTATTGGAAAGCAGCAGACCATATTGGTAGTAGCAGGTGTTTATAAGTTGTCTTATCGTGCGCTGTTGAAAGGTGATTAATACGCTGTTGGTCTCCACCAATATTCCGCCGTATATCATTACGAATCGTATAGTCCATTATTTGCTGAGCGCGAAGAAAACCTTCATCAACGGTGATCTGGTAAATTTCACTGCGAAATCCACTGAGAAAGGCCTCAGAGTAGGGTACGAGGTTGTTGAGATCCCATGGAGCTAAGTTATCAATAATGGTGCGTGGAAGGGTTTTACTAGCACCTATCAGTACATCATCGAAGTGTCGACTCACCTGCCCCGAGGCTGGACTCCAACGAATGCGAGCTACTTGCCGAACTTGCCGGACATTACGCCCATTAACCCGCGCATTGACTATCTGGCGTTCATAGTAAATGGTACCTCTTTGACCTTGGTAGTAAGTTTGCGTATCACTATCATAGGTCCAGTAAGGCAAGTAGACACCGGTCAGCTTGTCATTACGTTTCGCTCTTGAGTTTAATGATGAAGGTGCGAACCAACGTGACTTCATCCACTGGTCGAAGATGTCTAGTGCTTGGTCATGACTTACCGAAAAGGGTAGCAGAGAGCGGGGCCGTATCGGTCGCGATTGCTCAGTACCCGTGATAACTGGCGTCCCACAAAATGGACATCCGCCAGCATGCTCGTTTTCTTTTAGGCTAAAGCGCGCGGCACAGGAAGGACATCTAATGACGTCGACCTGCTTAAGTTTGCCGGATCGACGCAATTCGTCTAATTCTTGGAGCGCTTGTTTTAAATCATACTCACGAATGGGCGTGAGGGTGATAGGCACTTCATTTTGAAAACCACAGTGGTCACACTGGAGTGACTGGTGTTCGGGCGCATAAACCAAATCCGAGCCACAACGTTCACAAGGAAAGTGTGATTGACTATTCTTCATGTTGTGAAACAGTTACCCTGGGATTGGTGGTGGCGTGCTCTGGCTTTTGCCAATAATGTCAGTAATGTAGCTGATTTCGGCTGCGCTTTCCCAGTTTTCCATACCCGATGACCATACCAAACTTGATGTTGTCAACGCGCCTTGCTTCGCTAATTCCATCAATTCCGCATAGCCAAAGGGGCCTGACGCCTGATTATTGATCGAAACATGCCACTGTTGTTCATGCGGCAAAGGTGGTGGGGTTGATGATGAGGCGACAGCAGCTTGCCCCCGTTGTTGTTCGGTCATACTCTGAGCCATTGATAAGCCGATGCCCATTTCAATGGCCGAAGATGCGGTTGACGAATTGCCAGACTGCATTGCTTCAGCAGCACCGTACTTAAGGTACTTGTCCAGATCGCCGGCCATACCCATGCTGGTACGTTTGTCCAGTGCCTTTTCAACTTCAGGCGGTAGTGAGATATTTTCAACCAATACCTTGGTAAGCTCCAGCCCATATTGGTCAAATTCGGGAGCAATCTTCTCGGTAATGTAACCACCTAAGGTGTCGTAGTTAGAAGCAAGATCCAGAACCGGAACTTCAAGTTTGCCTAAAATAGTGGCGTAACGCGAGGTGATCAAATCTCTTAGCTGATCACTAATTTCATCAACAGTGAAGTGGCCATCCGTGCCCATTATTTCTTTGATAAACGTAGTTGGATCAGTAATTCGGACGTTGTAAGTACCAAATGTCCTTAGTCTGACCATATCAAACTCAGGGTCACGCATCATAATCGGGTTTTTAGTGCCCCATTTAAGATCTGTAAACTGGCGCGTATTGAAGAAATACACTTCAGCTTTAAACGGGCTGGAAAAACCATGATCCCAATGCTGGAGCGTTGATAAAACAGGTAGGTTACGCGTTTCTAACTCATACATACCTGGCTGAAGTACGTCAGCAATTTCGCCTTCGTTAACGAAAACTGCTATCTGTGACTCTCTTACCGTGAGCTTCGCTCCATACTTTATCTCATTACCATGCCTCTCAAAACGATACACCATCGTGTCTGAGGAGTTATCTGTCCACTCGATGATATCAACAAACTCACCAAAAACTTTATCCCATAATCCCATGATTGATCTCCTTAAGATGCTGCGCTTGGAGCCGCGTCATGAGCTTCTTTACGGGCTTTTGCTGACATCAATGCTTGACGTAATTCGCTTTCAAGCGTTTGTAGTTCTTTTGCTGCTTCCTGACGTTTTGCACGACCTTCCTCAGCAATTTCCAAACTATCATTGATGGTGCCAATGAGTTCTTGATTGGCTTTACGCACAGATTCGATATCGAATACTCCACGTTCCATTTGCTTACGAACTTCAACGTTAGCCGTACGTAGGTTAGTTGCATTCGACTCAAGTAATTCGTTAGTAAGGTCACTTGCCTTTTTTACCGTCTCAGCAGCGTCACTCATGCGAAATATAGTAACCGCCTGAGCCAATTGGTTTTTCCAAAGAGGTACAGTATTGATCAGGGTAGAATTGATTTTATTGATCAGTGTTTTATCGTTTTCTTGTACAAGTCTGATACTAGGCAAACTTTGCATAGCCACTTGACGAGTCAGGTGTAAATCGTGAACCCTACGTTCCAAATCATCCCGAGCACTCCGGACATCGCGTAACCCCTGTGCGGCGAGCATATTTTCACTATCGTTGACGGCTTCCTGTTCCATTTTAGGAATTTCTACTTCATTCATCATTCTGAGCTTTTCTTCACCAGCGGCAATGTAAAGCTCAAGCTTATGAAAGTAATCCAAATTAGCTTCGTACAGTTTATCTAGCGAAATCACATCAGTCAGTAGCTGCGTTTTGTGCTCTTCCATGTGATCAGTAATATCGTTTATCTGCTTTCTAACGTCGTCATATTTACTTAAAAACTGAGCCACTGGCTTAGCTTTACCAAATAATCTTGCCCAAAACCCAAGCTTCTTATTGGGATTTAGCTCGTCAACATCAAAGCCTTTGATAGCCAGAACCATGTCATTCAAGGAAGAACTAGCGCCCCCCAAGTCTTTGTTTCGCACACCCTCCAGCATATTTTCTGAGATAGTGCTCATCTGTTCCTGGGCTTTACTACCGAAAAAAACGATACTGCTGCGATCTTTCAGGTCAATTTCCTGAATGATCTGATCCAGCTCTTGCTTTGCATTGATATCGGCTTGAGAATAGGCAACGATTTCTTGGCTAATTGGTTTTGCAGGAACAATCTCTGTCCCGGGAATAATGGCTACAGCGGGTGCTTCAGTCTTAGTGGCTGTTTGAACAGTGTTTGATGGATTGTCAGACATGTCGATTCCTTAAATTCATATGTTGTGTAGGGCAATAAAATTATTATTGTGCCGGATTAAATTATGCCTTCGCGCTTTAGCTGGGTTTCAAGTACTTCTATATTTACATCCAGATCGAACTGATCTTGCTTTTTGAGTTTTTCATGTTGTTCATCAAAGGTGCTTTCTATGGAGTTTAAGACATTTGAAAAATTACTATCCAGCTCAACTGTCGTCGCTTCATTGCGATGTGTTTTGGCGTAGCTTTCGGTAACACGGCGGGTACCGTCAAGATAGACCTTCAAAAATTTTCTGGCGCGGGGTAGGTCACTCGGATCATTTTCAATAAGCGTGATGATATTGCGTGCCTTTGAAATGATCCTATCCAAGTGCTGGTCAAATTGAACATTACTGATATCAGTACGCGCTTTTTCGATAGCATCAATTTTAATATTTGCTGCTTCCAACGCTTCAAAGACTTCTTCGGCTGTTACGCCTAAACCAATATTTCCGGTTTTATCACGACGTGGATCCAGTCCGTACCAAAGATAATATGCCAATAAAGTGGCACCACCGATAAGGATACTACTGAAAATACCGTAGTTAGAAGTAGCGAGATAAGCCGTTAATCCGGTAGTAATCGATAAAATCAAGGCCGACACCGTTTTAAATGGAGTGGTCGGCGCCATTGCAAGCTTTTTAGAATGATAGAGTTGTTCAACCTTAAAGCCGTGTCTTGCGATCACCGCTGCCAGCATGAATCCAGCAAAAGACGCACTATTAACAACGGTCGACCAAAAGTTTCCACCGACTAATGAAATTACCGCTGCTACTAGTACAGGTATAGGCATTATGAATAACAGAATACCCTTTAGACCAACTTTAAAATCATTGGAATCTGAAGAGTTTGGAGAATAACGTTTTGCTTTCGACATTCATGTCTCCTTAAAGCACATGAAGAAATGCTTGAAATGATACGAGTCCAACGGTGGCCGATAGCAAAAAAAATCCGATTGCTCTTTGCATGGCTTTTGGCATAAGAAAATCCTTAAATTATCAAATCTATATATATGCCCTAAGTAAGTGCTAATCAAGTCAATCTGGTTCAAATCATTGAATTTTTTGAAATTGTCGATAAAAGCCAATAAAAAAGGCGAGCTTTAAAGAAAGCTCGCCTTTAAAAAGTAAGGCGCATAACAAATCCGTTAAGATCTGAGTGTCAGAACTATACCCCCGTAAATTCCTGACTACCTTTTCAAGTTCTTGCTACCAGCAAACCGACTCCCCAATCATTGTCGATTAAGAGCATTAGCTTGAATGTCATCAACGTGCCTACGATTTGTGATATGCTGTTGAGTGTCATTAACAGCGTAGTATTTATTTTTAATATCAAATCCGTAAACAAGTAGAGCTACTACCACAAACCCCGAGAAAAGCAGCTCACCTTGAAGACGTAATCAGATTAAGTGAAATTGGCTTAATCCAACCTGAACGTTATTAAGTAATCTCTAACATTCGAGTTTTAATAAAATTTAATTATAAAAATATTATTTAAAACAATAGCTTATGGGTTTCGTTAATATTTATTCAGAACTGTTCGATTTATGTTTTTTGTTCGAAAATCGTTCAGTGGCAGTAGCTAGCTGAACGATTTTCATCTAGATATTAAGCTAAATAACCAAAATTTTAGGCCAGACAACTCAGCGAAGACCTGCAAAAGTGTCACAGTCACCCGGTTTACCACTCAACATCCCTCGTTTTAGCCACTCAACTCGTTGAGCGGAAGAACCGTGAGTAAAACCGTCAGGGTTTACATATTGGCCAGCGCGCCTTTGCATGCGGTCATCACCAATGCTCGCAGCGGCATTAATTGCTTCCTCTAAATCACCATCTTCCAGCAGTTTATATTTTGCTTGTTCTCTGGCCCAAATGCCTGCGTAACAATCGGCTTGCAGCTCGAGCAATACGGAGAGCTTATTAGCTTGTACTTTATTGGTTCGGCGTTGCATTTTTACGACTTCGTCCGAGATTCCCTGAATCTTTTGTACGTGATGTCCTACCTCATGGGCAATCACGTAGGCTTGTGCGAAGTCGCCAGCGACTCCCATTTCTCTCAGTTGACTAAAGAAACCAAGATCGAGATACACTTTTTTATCCCCAGGGCAATAAAATGGACCGGTTGCAGAAGAGGTCATTCCACATGCTGAACTAACGTGATCTTCAAATAGCACAACTTTTGGTTCCTCATAGCGTGCACCAACGCTTTTAAAGATTGGATTCCAAACGTTTTCGGTATCTTTAACGATCACCTTAACAAATTCACCGGCATTATCAGAACTAGGCGATAGGTTACCTTGATTACTACTGGTTGTTCCAGAATCTGTCTGAGAGCCGCTGCCCATCATGTCCATAAAATTCTGTCCCTGACCTGTAAACAAGAAGATTAATAGCATCACGAAAAACCCGATGCCGCCAATCTTCATGCCTCCACTTGACGGTCTTCTGCTTCTGTTGCCGCCAACACTGCGGCGACGATCTTCAATATTTGTGCTTTGTGCCCGACCCTTCCAACGCATAGTTCATGCCTGTTACTAAAGTTAACAAAGTAATAATAATACACAGTAATTATTGCAATACAAAGTCTTCGCAAGCTCTCGAGCACTGCTTGCTCTATTTAAAATCAGTCGTTTTTACCGCTTATCCGAAAATTGTACTGGTTCATCATGACTAGAACTGGGTAGGGGCAATATTGAACTTTTATGTTACTGTTCGGCCATAATAAATTAATAATGAGAAAAAAATTGAGCTATAAAGCTTAAAATAACCCCCAAAAGTTGAGAGAGAGTGATTATGTCCGGAGTAAATGGAAATACCCCATCTGATAGATCCAATGTTTCCAGGGTCGGAAGCAAGCATCTTGTTAGCAGTACCAGTAATCGGCAGTTCGATACAGTGCAGCTTTACCTGAAAGATATTGAATCAAATCCTTTATTGAATGCTAAAGAAGAACTTCATTATGGTCGGTTGGTGAAGCAAGGTAACAAACTTGCAAGAAATAAGATGATTACCTCAAACCTTAGGTTGGTTGTAAAAATCTCTCGCCGATATCTGAATCGGGGGCTAAGCTTGTCTGATCTCATAGAAGAAGGGAATTTGGGTTTAATTCATGCTGTAGAAAAGTTTGATCCTGAGCGCGGTTTTCGCTTTTCAACCTATGCAACCTGGTGGATTCGCCAAAGTATTGAACGTGGATTAATGAATCAGGCCAGAACCATTCGCTTGCCTATTCACATTAACAAGGCATTGAATGGTTGCTTGCGCACACGCGCAAAACTAGCACAAAAATTAGGCGCCAAGCCTAGTCTGCAGCAGCTCGCAGATGAGATGGGGAAAAGTGAAAATGAAATCCAACATTTGCTGAGACATACCAATTACACCACTTCTCTGGATTTTCAGATTGGTGATTCTGACACGCAAGTCATGGATCTGGTTTCTTTGAAAACGGTTAAAGGACCTGATGAGATCACCATGAATAATGATGTCGCAAGTGCTGTTGACACTTGGTTAAGCCAGCTTGACGATAAGCAACAAGAGGTTATCGTTAGACGCTTTGGCCTGAATGGTCATGATAATTCCACCTTAGAGCAAGTGGGTAAAGACTTGCATATTACTCGCGAAAGGGTACGCCAAATTCAGTTGGATGCACTAAAGCGCTTGCGTCGTATCTTAGAGATGGATGGCGCTTCAAAAGAGTTGCTAATGCAGAGCTCTTAAGTTCGGCGCGTTAGCGAAGCAGACATAGCCAATGGGATAGTCATACTTTATACTTGACGCAATTTTTTTGAGTGCAATCTTACTTTGAATTTATGCTTGAGATTGCTACTTACCCGGAAATTGTTGAGATAAGGAACATCATGGCACCCGTAAAGGTTGGCTTACTAGGTTTAGGCACTGTTGGAAGTGGTACTGCTACTGTTTTAAAGCGTAATGCTGAAGAAATTGCACGAAGAGCCGGTCGGGAAATTGTCATTGACTATGTGGCAACTTCTAAGTCTGAGCTGCCGCAAGGACTGGGTTTAAGCAATAGCCGCATCACAACCGACCCTTTTGACGTTCTTAATGATCCTGATATTGAAATTGTAGTTGAGCTTTACGGTGGTGATGAGCCAGCTAAGCGTTTAGTGCTGCAGGCGCTGGCAAACGGTAAACATGTGGTGACGGCTAATAAGGCACTGATCGCCGTACACGGGAACGAAATTTTTGCACAGGCTCAGGAAATGGGTGTCTTGGTTGCTTTCGAGTCTGCTGTTGCTGGTGGCATCCCGATTATCAAAGCTTTGCGGGAAGGTTTATCTGCAAATAAAATAAACTGGCTTGCTGGCATTATCAATGGGACGGGCAACTTCATTTTGACGGAGATGCGCGACAAAGGGAGAGACTTTGCGGATGTCTTAAAAGAGGCACAGCAGTTAGGTTATGCAGAAGCAGATCCTACCTTTGATGTTGAAGGAGTAGACGCTGGACATAAGTTGGCAATTCTTTCATCGATTGCTTTTGGAATTCCGTTACAGTTTGATAAAACCTATCTTGAAGGCATTTCGAAGATTGCTAAGGAAGATGTCGATTATGCCTCTGAGCTTGGTTATAACATTAAACATCTAGGGATTGCACGTCGAACTGAACAAGGTATAGAGCAACGCGTCCATCCAACCCTTATCCCTAAAAAACGCTTGATTGCTAATGTCGATGGGGTGATGAATGCTATTTTGGTACAGGGTGATGCCGTTGGTCCAACATTACATTACGGTGCGGGAGCTGGAGGCGAGCCGACTGCCTCCGCTGTGGTTGCGGATCTGGTAGATATCACTCGTGCCTTGACGTCTGACCCTGGTAATCGAGTACCTCATTTAGCATTTCAGGCAGATGCCTTGTCTGATACGCCGATTCTGCCAATGGAATCTATTCAAACTTCTAACTATCTACGCCTGACTGCATCAGACCAGCCCGGCGTACTTGCTACGATCACGCAAATTTTAGGGGATGGCAATATTAGTATCGAAGCATTCATACAAAAACAGTCGGCAACCAAAACTGGTGAAAAGGCCTCAGAAACAGCGACAATTATTTTATTGACCAAAGTTGTTAATGAGGGTGAAATGAATCTGGCCATTGCTGAAATAGAAGCGTTAGAGGTAGTAACTAGCGGAATTACACGGATACGTGTTGAAAGTTTGAGCTAATAAAATCCATAATTATAAAAATTGTTTTAAGCGATATTCAGGACAAACATGAAATTTATTGAAACTCGGGGAAATGACTCACAGCCACATCATCCGCTGAAGGTTGAGTTTTCAGGTGCTATTTTGGGGCCAATTGCATCCTATGGCGGTATTTACGTTCCTGAGCATTTGCCAGACTTGGGACTTGAATTTCTCAACAAGCACCGGGATTCACCATACAAACAACTCGCAAAGGCTGTACTTGGGGCATTCGAAATTGACTTAGATGAGTCGGTGATTGATGAAGCTTTGAGCCTTTATGACGAGTTTGATGATGCCAATAACCCGGTGCCACTGGCAAAGATTAGTGATGATTTGTTTGTTAGCGAACTGTACCGTGGTCCGACGCGCGCTTTTAAAGATATGGCATTACAACCCTTTGGTGTGTTGCTCTCAGCTCTGGCTAGACAGCGTGATGAAGATTATTTGATACTAGCCGCCACCAGTGGCGATACTGGCCCTGCCGCTTTAGAGACATTTAAAAATAAAGAGCGCGTTAGAGTAGCGTGTATGTTTCCGGAAGGTGGAACCTCAGATGTACAACGCTTACAAATGATTACTGAAGATGCTGATAACCTGAAGGTGATCGGAATTAAAGGCGTGTTTGATGATGCGCAAATTGCGCTGAAACAACTTTTAGGGTCTCAACAATTTAAAGAAACATTGAAAGCCAAGAAAATACATCTATCTGCGGCTAACTCGGTTAATTTTGGACGTATTATTTTTCAGATAATCTATCACATCCACGCCTATCTAGAGATGGTTAGGCAGGCAGAAATTACAATGGGCACTCGGATCTATTTAGCTGTACCTAGTGGCAACTTCGGCAACGCCTTAGGTGGATATTATGCGCTTAAAATGGGCCTTCCAGTAGAGAAAATCTTAATTTCAACCAATAAAAACAATGTGTTAGCTCAGCTGATTAATCACGGTCGATATGATTTCAGAGATACTGAAGTTGTAGCCACGCTTTCTCCTGCAATGGATATTCTAAAAGCGTCAAATGTAGAACGTGTCTTATTTGATCTTTACGGGGCTAAACGTACTCGGGAAATGATGCAGCAGTTGGATGAAGAACGTTTCTATGAATTAACGGAGTCGGAGCACCAGCAGCTGCGAGAGTTTTTTGCTGCGGACGAGTGTGATGATGAAGAGACAACCCGTTACGTTCGAAACTGTTTTGAACAAGGGTACTTAATGGATCCTCATACAGCGACCTGCATTAAAGTTTATGATAGCTGCCGTAGCAAGCCACTTAAAACAGTGATTACTTCAACCGCTGAATGGACAAAGTTTTCTATGACAACTGCTGAAGCTATTGGTGCAGATGGCGGCGATGGAGATTTGCAGGCGCTTAAAAATATATCGGCTAAGGCGGAAATTGATATACCTGAGCAAATAGAAGCGCTCTTCAAAAAGCCCATCATACATAAAACATTGATTAATAAGGAGGATATAGAAAAAACCATTATCTCATTCTTATGATGTGAGCGTTAAAATGAGACATTTCCGCACGCTGCTAACGTTAGGCAGTTTATTGGCCATAGCGTTTGCCTCAGGTGTTATTTATTGGAACTCGCTCTCGCTACAAGCAATTAGCTTGTCTAATGGCGCTTCGTTTGAACCAGCCAAATGTTGGTTTGCTAATAAGACTGCCGTGAGAACCGAGTGTGGATATATGACTACCCGGCATATGGCCAACGCTGAGGCATACTTCAAACTCCCCGTTGTAGTACTCAGGAACTCACGCTGGAAAAACTCAGAAACACCGATGCTGCATATCGCTGGTGGGCCAGGTGGCGCTGCCTATATAGACGCAGAGACAATGCCCTATTGGCTTAAGAACTTTCAAGTTCAGGATTGGGGTGTGGATTTTGTACTTTATGACCAACGAGGGACGGGGTTGAGTCAGCCGTTTTTAGACTGTACTGACGGATATAAAACGCGTTTAGAAAGTCTAAGCACCCCGCTTACTTCAGCAGAAGATTCATTACATTTTACTCAGCAAATGGATGAGTGCCACCATCAGTTGGCAGAAGACCCCTCTTTAAAACACCATATGGGCGTTATAAGCACTAGTCATAGTACAGATGATATTGCTGATCTTCATGAATTGCTTGGTGTGCGGCAGTGGATTTTAATGGGGGTTTCCTACGGTACCCGATTGGCCTTGAATGTAGTAAAACAGTTTCCGGATACTGTGCATTCAATGGTGTTGGATTCCGTTTATCCCCCTGAGTTCGATGGCTTTGAGACGATGGTAGAGAATGGTTTCAAGGGTATCAAAAAATTACTCAACACCTGTGAAGAAGATAGGTTTTGTGATGGGCGTTTTCCCGATTTGTCAGAGCAATTCAAGCTGGCTTTACAGCAACTTGTTGCATCACCTTTGAAGCTGATGGTGAGTCGTGAGGACTCAAAGCAGCCTAAAGAAGTAATTTTGTTAAATGCTCATCGGCTGGTCTTATTACTCGACTACGCGAGCTATGATTCCAGATTGTTTTCAGAGGTGCCGGCAGCTATTACAGCGGTGTTAGACGGGAATGGAAACGACAAGTCTCTACTAAAGTTAGCCCGTAACTACTTGGATATAGAGCTGTTTGTGCAGTTTAGCGAGCCGGTTTTTCTAATTACTGAATGCAAGGAAAATGGTCGCTTTGAGATGGATTCGTTACTGCAACGTCTGCGACCCTTCACCGAAGCGTATCCAATGTTAGATTGGTCAGCAAAGAGTGTTTTTAATCCACTCACCTGCGATCGTTGGTTAGCTAATGCCGAGCAGCCAAGTGAGCACTATCGCAAGTCAGTAAGCACTGATAAGCCCACATTAATCTTAAGCGGCGGCCTTGACTCCATTACGCCGCCAGGCTGGGGAAAACACTTGTCTGCGTTATTGCCGAATAGTCGGTACCTTGAATATCCAAATGTTGGGCACTCGGTACTGACTGCTTCTCTGTGTGCAAATGATGAGGTGCAATTATTTCTTAATCCATCTAAGGCCAATACATCATTTTGCAATAAAGATGAACGGTCACTTGAGCTTTCGGGTGAAGATATGAACTGGACTGTTCAGGCGCGTTAAAAATTCAGTGGATAAGCCAGATTCAGGTAAGCCTGAAATATACGCTGTCCATGCTGAACCACACCGCGTGCAGTGAGGTGAGTGACGTCAGACTTTTCTAGTCCATACATCGTTGTGTAGGCGGTATTTCTGTCTTCTCGAGCCAAGCGCTGCTGAGCTTTAACAACCTGAGGTCTGAGTTTGACGTGAGGATGTTGCTCATCGACACCTAAAATAACGGGCAACGATGGGTTTCTTATTACGACATGTCTAAAGTGGTTTAGCATGCGCCTTAAGTTATTGTAGTAATGGTTAGCCAGACGATCATTTGAAGCATCCGTTTCGCCTTGAATCCAGGTAAACGAACGGATGTTAACTTGATTTCCCATCTGTTTCAGAAGTCTTATCGATAGCTGAAGCTCACGAATCATCCTGTCGTATAATCCATTTTGTCCGGGTGCCTTCCAGACTGTTTCAATACTGCTGCTCCCAAAACTAAACTTGAAAATGGCGGGGTTAAACCCGTAGCTTTTGACTGAACGGGCGAAAGTCACCTCTGGGCCAAAGTGACCTTGTAAAAAGTGGCCTTCTTGAGGGCGCAAGCTATCCCAAAAGCGTTGAGACGATGAATAATCAACCGCTTCGAAGTAGAAAGGTATCTGTGAATCCTGACGGTTTCGATCGGGAGGATAGAACTTTGCGTCACTGCGCCAGCCTTGCATATTAGACTGACCAGCCATAATGTGGAGGTCTATGCTGGCGGCGCTAGCAGACAATGAGAGGATTGTTAGTAGACCACTCAATAGGTAAATGCTGATTGTTTTCATTCTTATTTTTTCAAGTTTGTTTTTGAGGTTGCTCCATATTAAATATGAAACGCATTATTTTTCTGATTACTCGTTTAATATCTTCTAACACTAAATAACTGACGGGTACTAATACTAGTGACAACAAGGTTGCAAATAAGATCCCGTAACCCAAGCTAACCGCCATTGGAATGAGGAACTGTGCCTGAGTACTCTTTTCAAACATCAGGGGCAACAGGCCGGCAAATGTCGTCAAGGAGGTCAACAAAATCGGTCTAAATCGGGCTCCACCTGCTTTTCTAACGGCATCAATTAACGCCATGCCCTCGCGTCGTCGCTTATTGATATAGTCTACTAACACCAGTGAATCGTTCACTACCACACCTGTTAGCGCTAACATGCCCAGTATGCTGCTGATGCTCAACGTCATACCCATAATACCGTGACCTAATAGTGCACCAATGATACTAAATGGGATAACACCCATCACGATAAATGGTTGTACATAGGAGCGAAATGGAATGGCTAGTAGGCCATAGATTCCAAGTAGGGCAAACATTAAACCGTAATTAAGACTGCTAAAGGCTTCAGATTGCTCTTTGAGTTCACCTTCGAATGTGTAGTTTATATCAGGATAATTTTGTAATATCTCCGGTAACCACTCACGCATTTCCTCTTGAATTCTTGGCATATCAACGGCTTCTTTATCAGCATCCGCTGAAATATCTAATACTCGCTGGCCGTCAACCCGACGAATCCTGGAAAAACCTTGTTCAATAACCACATCAGCGACTTGCAATAAGGGAACTAAGTCACCATTTTTGGTACGAATGCGAATCTTCTCGAGTGCAGTAACAGAGTATCGCTCTTCTTTGGGCAGTCGCACAACAACTTTGGCATCTTCACTACCGCGTTGCACAGACTGGGCTTCAGCCCCGAAAATACTATTGCGCACCTGCTGACCCAAATCAGTAATGTTAACCCCCAACAGCTCAGCTTCTGGCTTAACCTTCATGCGGATTTCATCTTTTCCACCTTCAAAGCTGTCAGTTATATCGAATAGTCCGTTATAGCCTTCGAGCCGATCTTTGATTTCAACAGAAGCTGCGGATAGCCGGTCGAAGTCATTACCGCTAATTTGGATAGCTAGGGGTTGCCCACCTCTGCCAAACTCTGCACGGAATGAGAGGCTTTCAGCACCGGGAATATCACCAATCATGCGTTGCCATTCACGAATCATTTGCCTACTACTGACATCCAGTGTTCGCGATTCTGGTGGAATGGTTTCAAACTGGATGCGGGCAATGTTTGATTTACCGCTGATTAGCTTTCTGCGACTGCCGCCTTTTGTCCCAACGGTCGTTAAAATATGCTGAATTACGCTTTGATCTGTTCCTGGTTCGATATATTTTTCCTGAAGGATTAACAGTTGCTTCAACATGTTATCAACATGCTTTCCTGTAACTTCAATCGGTGTGCCCTCAGGCATAGTCAAGTCAGCGCGAACGTATTCACTCTGAATACGCGGGAAGAATGTGAATTTATAGCGCCCGGTAGTGACGCTCAGAATTGATAAGGCGAGCGCTGCGATGAATAAAGTCAGCATAAAATAACGTAAGTTCAAAGCCACCCCAAGAAAAGGCGAGAAGATACGATCAATAAACCATTCCAAACTGCCCGCAATTGCCTGCTGGATTCGCGCTAGAATGTTTACTTTTTTATTGGGATCCGGAATCGATACCGAGCTCATGTGTGCTGGCAGAATCAGCTTGGACTCGATTAGCGAAAAAACTAAGACAGGAAGAATGACAGCGGGTATAACAGCGAAGATCTGGCCACGTAAGCCGCCAACCATTAGCAGCGGCACAAATGCTGTCATGGTGGTCAAGACGCCAAAGGTAACAGGCACGGAAACTTCCTGCGTACCTTGGATTGCTGCCGTCGTTGGGTCTGCGCCACGTTGCAGGTGCGTGTATATGTTCTCACCCGTGACGATGGCATCATCGACTACGATTCCGAGAACTACGATAAAGGCAAACAGGCTGATTAGATTATAAGTAACCCCGATATAGGGCATTAGCGTCATCGCCCCCATAAAGCTGATTGGGATGCCCACACTAACCCAAAGTGCAACTTTTGGTCTTAAAAACAATGAAAGTAGGATAAATATTAACAAACAGCCCTGAACAGCGCTGTTAACGAGAGTCGATAAACGCGCTTTAATGCTTTTAGAGTTGTCGCGCCAGTAGGTGAGGGAAATATTCTCAGGCAATCGGTCGTTTTTATCTGCAATATACGCAATGACTTTTTTTGATAGCTCAATTGCGTTCTGATCACCGACTCGATATACCTCCAGAGATGAACCACGTTTGCCATCAAAGGTCGTGTATTGAGGCCCTTCGTCAAAGGAGTCAATAATTGTGGCAATGTCACCCAGTCGGATTTGGGTGCCGTCAGCATTGCTGCGGATGTTTATATCAGCGAAATCTGAGGCAACTGTTGCTTTGCCCAGCGTACGTATACGAATTTCACCGGCATCAGTGTTTAGTGTGCCGGCAGGGATATCTCTTGAAGAATTACGAATTGCCTGTGAAATTTCTGCAAGGCTCAAATTATAGCGCTGCAGAGTGATCTCTGGCACCTCTATAGCAATTTCATATGGTCGTAAACCACTGATCGCAACTTGAGTGATTCCGTCAAGTTGTAATAGCTCGTCGCGAACTTTCAGCGTTTCCTGATTGAGCTCAGTTTCATTAATGTCGCCAAACACAATGACATTGATGTTTTCCCTTATCCTGACAGAGGTGCTGGCAGTCGGTGTAGTCACATCATCTGGAAAGTCGCTAATTGAGTCGACCCGGCTTTTAATTTCATTGAGTAATTGATCTTTATCAGTGCCCTCAACCAAGTCAATATTGACGGAGGCCGACCCTTCGCTAGCTGTGCTGGTGATATTTTCAATTTCGGGAAGGTCGGCAATAGCCTCTTCTATTCTTCTTACAACACCTTCTTCCACTTCGTTTGGTGCAGCACCGGGATAGCCCGCACTAACATTGATAATGTCTCGTTCAAAGGCAGGGAAGACCTCTAGTGGAATACGGTTGAACATAGTGAACAAGCCGGCTGTTATGATAACAATCATTAACAAGTTTGCAGCCACATGATTCCTGGCAAACCAAGCGATTGCACCGTTCATTGTTCAGTATTCCTGGCACCGGTTCGATCGTTTGAGCGTTGACCGGTCATTTGTTTTCTCAGTCGTTCCACCAAGCTCTTTGGCACATCTTGCGAGTTGAGTTTCTTGAGTACTCGCTGTTTAGCTTCATCAGGCATTCTTGGGTGATTTTCAATGAAAAGGACTAGCCTTTCTCTTTGTTGAGTTGAAAGTAGTACGGTTTCACCACCAGCAACATCTGAAGTCGCGGCAGGTTTTTCAGTACTTACACTATTGATATTTCTCCAGCCCTGACTTTCATTAGATGGTTTTTTTGTAGGAGGTCCGGCTTTTGTTTCATCTTTATTTCGAATCCTTTGTCTTTTATCTTTGTCAGGCTTTTTGCCCCAATCTCCAGCATCACTTGCGCCAGACTTACCGTCCCAGCCAGCACCTTCTCCTTGCTTGCCTTTTTGGCCGCCTCGCTTTCTACCTTCTCCCGGTAGCCTTACTTTCATACCTGATTTTGCTGAAGGCATAGGTGTAATAATCAACTTCGCGCCAGGGGGTAAAGCATCCTGACTAATTATCAGAGAGTCATCTTCTCCAGTGATCACCTCAATTGGAATAATGTTCACTTTGCCATCATCATATAGCATCACTTCACGGTTCTGTCTGGTCGAAGTTGTTGGTATTACATAGACATTATTTAGCTCAGTACCGAGTATTTCGGCTTTAAGAAACTGACCAATTTTAATCGGAGGAGTATCATCACCTGTTTTTTTGCTGAACGGATTTTCGATTCTGGCAATAACTGGTATTTGACGAGTGCGGTCATCCATAGCGGCGCTAGCTCGGACGATGCGCCCTTGCCATGTATGGACTTTAGAGCCGTAGTTAGCTGAAAAGACTACTTTTGGCAGGCTGTCTTTTCTTATAGATTGTTGGTTTTGGTAGGTCTCAGGAAGGTTGAGCTGTTCATAATCAGCTAGTGATAGAGGAAGACGAACCTCTACGTAGTCCGTAGAATAGATCTGACCAAGTAATGTGCCCGGGCTAACGAATTGGCCAACATTAACGCTCGTACTCCGAATTCTACCAGTGTAGGGCGCCACGACTTTAGTTTTCTTAAGGTTGTTCTTTGCCTGTTCTAAGCGGATTTTAGCTGCATCAAGGTTAGCCATGGCGGCCGCTATGTGCGGTCTTCTACTGGCCATTTCACCGGGGCGTCGATTATTGCCTAGCAGTCGAAAGTCTCTTACCGCCAACTGGGCAAGGTTTTGCTCATTCTTTATCTCGAGCGTTCTCTGGCTTATTTCAGCGCGTGCAATGACAATCGCATTTCTGTAATCGGTTGAGTCAACAGAGAGAAGGTGTTGGCCTTTCTTGAAATAATTCCCTTCTTGAAAAGCGCGAGTTACTGAAACTACTTTTCCAGAAACTTCTGAAACTAAATTGGTACTCAGGTTAGTTTCAACTGACCCTGATGAGCGAATTTTTTGGGTATAAGACTGTAGCTTTGGCGTCATGATCTCGACCACTGGAACAGCCGGCTGTCTCACGCGTTTGCGAGGCTCCGGCTTAGTCTTGATCAGATAGCTACCAAGCGCGACTGAGCCGGCGATCAGAACAATTATTAAAATAAGCTGTTTCATGTCTCACCGTCTTAACTATTATTATTTGAGACCGTGAATTATTCTGAATTATCCCCAATCCATCCACGGCTAACTCTTATTGTAGCTAATGCATGAAATCTATTCCATTATCCTTACAGAATCTTTACTCGTTTTAGTTGTGATCAGATTGACAGCTACATTCCTGAATACTTGAGTGCTAGAAACGTAATAATAGCAACTAAGATGAGCAGTAGTAAGGCGACTCCTTTTCTCAGTAATGAGCTGGGGGGGCGTGGAGGGAAGCCAAAGCGGTTGTTATCTTTATTTCCAGGAATTAACCAAAACAAAATGCTTGCAAGTGGCAGAATAATCAAGATTGCTAGCCAACCACTGGCGTTGAAATCATGACAACGCTGTACGGTTAATTGGACATGGATGATTAGGGCCGCGCAAAAGGCAGCCGCGAGTAGTACGTAGGCAATAGCGCCACCAAGTTCCCCGAAGTGACTAGAAATACCCGCCAATGCAGCAATAATCCAAAATACCAGAAAGGGTAAAACTAAAGAGTAAAAAAAATATTCAAACCTACCTACTCTGCCTCTAGTGGATAAGATATGAACGTCACTGTAGCGTGTACTGCCTAGTGTTGGAACTTCTTCCTGAAATTCGTTGAAATCAACTGTTGCGCTCATACTGGAAACTCCCATGTAACCGTTGCCTTAGTCGTGATTACAGTTTTACAGCTGTCCATAAAAAAATTGTATGACTAAAGGGACGAAAGTAGCCGTTTGGGCGCGGAACTGAATTGAAGCTGAATAGTGTCTGCACAGCACCTGATTAATGTCGTTAATTAGCTCGATGAAAGGCTTAGGGGGGGGCTATAATCTATTACTGACTTTAAAAAGAGATTTTGTATGTCCATAGCACCATTAATGCTGGATCTTGAAGGAATCGAGATTACAAGTGAAGAAGTAGAACTTTTGCAGCATCCGTTTTGTGGTGGACTAATTCTGTTTTCCCGCAATTTTGAAAGTGTTGAACAACTTGAAC
Source organism: uncultured Leucothrix sp. (assembly GCA_937923375.1). Classification (GTDB taxonomy): domain Bacteria; phylum Pseudomonadota; class Gammaproteobacteria; order Thiotrichales; family Thiotrichaceae; genus Leucothrix. Next base: position 29,357 of record CALAJG010000197.1, on the reverse strand, counting down.
GTCTTATTCAGCAAGTCCGACAAGCATCTGGGCCTGATTTGCTAATTGGTGTTGATCATGAAGGTGGGCGTGTTCAACGCTTTAAAGAGGGCTTTACACGTTTACCAGCACTTGGAAAGCTTTATGAGCAAAGTGATGATGAACAAACGGCGCTCCAATCCGCTCATAATCATGCCTGGTTAATGGCCTCTGAGTTACGGGCAATGGGCATCGATTTCAGCTTTGCACCTGTTTTAGATCTTAACTATGGCGTGAGTGAAGTGATTGGCGATCGTGCTTTTCATTCAGATCCTGACATCGTGTGTAAAATGGCTGAAGCCTATATTCAGGGCATGCATCAGGCTGGGATGGCAGCTACGGGTAAGCATTTTCCTGGTCATGGTGCCGTTACCGCAGATTCACATAAAGAAATTCCGGTCGATCAACGTGCATTTGCTACGTTAGATGCCTTTGATATCCAACCCTTTCTTAAACTTATTCCCAAAGGGCTTGATGCGGTGATGCCTGCGCACGTTATTTATCCTGCGATAGATAGTCGTCCGGCTGGATTTTCTGAAATCTGGTTGAAGCAAATCTTAAGGAACATCCTAAACTTCGATGGCGTAATTTTTAGCGACGATTTGGATATGGAAGGTGCTTCGTTTGCTGGAAACTACGCGCAGCGAGCAGAGGCAGCATTAGACGCTGGCTGTGATATGGTCTTAGTTTGTAATAACCGCCAAGGTGTTATGCAGGTGCTTGATGAAGCCAAAATAGATTTAAACATCGAAGCTGCAAAAGCCAGTCAGATACGTTTGAAGCGAATGGTTGGCAAGGCTTATATGAACCGTAGCGCACTGTTAGACACTCAACGTTGGAATGAAATTGAATCTTCTATGAGTGCATTTGCCTGAGTAATCTTATGAAAAATTACGCACATACTATCCGTGAAGAGTTGAAGACCATCTTAATTTTTGTCGGGATTATTTGGTTGGTTTTTATTCTCGACCGTTTCTTGCCGCTAGAAAAGTTAGGTTTAATTCCACGCGACTGGGGTGGGATTTTAGGTATTGCTGCAATGACTTTCCTGCATGGGGACCTTGCACACATCATGAGTAACTTCGTGCCGTTAGTCGTCATGCTACTGCTGTTGTCAGGATCAAGAGCTAACAGCATTGTCATCGTGATTTCAATCATTGCTATTGGTGGAGTATTGCTTTGGTTGTTTGGGCGAGGTAATACCTTGCACATAGGTGCTAGTCTGTTAGTTTTCGGTTTGGCTGTTTTTCTGATCGTATCTGGAATACTTGAAAAACGCATGGTGCCAGTGCTAATAAGCTTTTTTGTTGCTGTCACTTACGGTGGAATATTGCTGAGTGGCATCGCACCATGGCAGAAAGGCGTATCTTGGGATGGACATCTGTTTGGCGGAATTGGCGGAGCGATTACGGCATGGATATTCGTTGGCCAAGGCCTGAGACGTTTAAAAAACTAGCAATCAATTTCTGAACCAGACGCGTTAACCAACTGACTTATCGTCATAGTTAATATGATATTCAAGGGCTTACTGTGCGAATTATCGGCTGTAGCTTGAAAAACACGACCGATGCAGCCATCGTTGCAGTATCAACGATTTATTCGAATGAGGATAACGCATGAAGCGTACTTTACTATTAATGGCCACCAACTTTGCGGTTGTGGCGATGCTTGGCATCGTCTGGAATGTTCTGGACAGCATGTTTGGTGTTTCTGAAGCCCTCAGACAAATGGGCATGCCAGCAGAATTTGGCTATATCGCATTAATGTCTCTGGTAATGGGATTTGCTGGCGCTTTCATTAGTCTTTGGATGTCTAAAAGTTCCGCTAAGCGCAGTATGGGCGTTCGGATTATTGAACAACCTGCCAACCAGCAAGAGCGCTGGCTAATGAACGTGGTAGCACGGCAAGCCGAGAGAGTTGGTATCGATATGCCCGAGGTTGGTATTTTTGATACAACAGAGGTTAATGCATTTGCTACAGGTGCGAGAAAAAATTCTGCCCTAGTTGCAGTCAGTACCGGGTTGTTAAACACGATGTCTGCGGACGAAGCTGAAGCGGTTATGGGTCATGAAATGGCACACGTAGCTAATGGTGATATGGTGACCCAAACATTACTGCAAGGTGTAATGAATACCTTTGTATTCTTCTTCTCTAGAGTGATTGCGACATTGGTCAACTCATTAATGTCTCGGGGAGAGGGCAATCGTAGCAATTCTTATGGCATGGTTTACTATATGGTTTCGATGGTGGCTCAGATGGCTTTAGGCTTTCTGGCCAATCTGGTGGTTAAATGGTTCTCCCGCTATCGTGAGTTTAAAGCGGATATCGGTGGTGCTGATCTGGCCGGCAGGCAGCAGATGATTGATGCGTTAAAAGCCTTGCAACGTGGCAACCGACCTCATGATCTACCCGGAGAGCTAGCAGCCTTTGGAATCGCGGGTGGCTTCAAAAGTGGTTTGAATAAACTATTCTCAACCCACCCACCACTGGAAGATAGAATTGCTGCACTTGAGAAGCAGCGTTGATTTTTTCTTTAGGTTAAACGTAAAACAATGGCAAAAAAGTGGGGTCGCAGTTGCGGCCTCATTTGTTTCTGAGGATAATCGCGGCATATTTCTCAGATCTTACCAAGGCTTCTATGTACTCGATTGCGCGCTCCTTGCTGTTCTCCTTATCCGCTGAGGCCTCCCATGATCTGACTCTAAAGGTGTTGAAAACTGCCAATCGTTTCGGTTTAGTTGAATTGTTATTTGGCGAGGCCCCTTCAGTTGACCCAAATGACAAGCATACAGTTGAAGTGATGGGCATCCAGTTCCCGAATAGAGTGGGGTTAGCGGCTGGACTCGATAAAAATGGGGATTACATTTTGGCAATGGCCAAACTAGGCTTTGGCTTTATTGAAATTGGCACTGTTACTCCGCTTCCTCAGTTAGGAAACCCTAAACCCCGTTTATTCAGGCTTCCAGATGCGCAAGCGATTATCAACCGCATGGGGTTTAATAACAAAGGGGTTGAACATCTGGTTGAGAAGGTAAAACAAGCGCGAGCTACTGGTTATAAGGGTGTAATTGGAATTAATATTGGAAAAAATGCAGCAACCCCAGTCGAAAGAGCACAAGAAGATTACTTAATTTGCCTTAAAAAGACATACGAGCATGCCTCGTACATTACCATTAATATCTCATCGCCCAATACTCCCGGCTTACGTACATTACAATATGGCGATGACCTCAAGGCTTTATTACTGGCATTAAAAGAAGAGCAAAGTAACTTGTCAGAATCTACAGGGCGCTATGTTCCGCTTGCCGTTAAAGTTGCCCCTGATATAAGTACGGAAGAAGTGCAAGGAATCGCGCAGTGTCTAATAGAAACCAGCATTGATGCGCTAATTGCAACGAATACGACCTTGCAAAAAGATAAGGTAGCAGAATTGCCCCATGGTTCGGAAGCAGGTGGCCTAAGTGGTGCGCCGGTTAGGCAGCAATCAACACAAATTATTGCCGAATTCTCCAAGTATCTGAAGGGTAAAGTTCCAATAATTGGTGTGGGCGGGATTTTGAATGCAGGCGATGCACAGGCAAAGATTGTGGCCGGTAGTAGCTTGGTTCAACTCTATTCTGGGTTGATTTATCGTGGCCCGGGATTAGTTAAAGAATGTGTAAAGCAGCTTAGAAGCTGATCATAAAAATGAAAAGTGTTAGTTATGAATTTAGAAAATACCCATAAAATATCGCCGTTCTTTAATGAGTCCTCCTCCCCATTGATAATGGGAATACTTAATGTTACTCCAGATAGTTTTTCTGATGGGGGCAAACATAATGATCCGGCATCAGCGGTAAAACACGCTATGAAAATGGTGCAAGATGGAGCCGATATTATTGACATTGGTGGTGAGTCAACACGCCCAGGCGCCAAGTCAATTGATACTTCTGAGCAATTACGCAGGGTGCTTCCGGTCATTCAGCAATTGCGTAGCGAGCTACCAGATGATTTTCCAATCAGCATTGATACAACGGATGTTAAGGTTGCAATCGCTGCGGTAGAGTCAGGTGTTAATTGGTTAAATGATATTTCAGCCGCAGAGGATTCCGCAGAGATGCTGACATTAGCTGCTGATAAAAATCTCCCAATCGTTCTGATGCACCGTCAGGGTAAATCAGCGACGATGCAGGATGCGCCTTTTTATGATGATGTTAGCGAAGAAGTATTTAGCTATCTATTAAAGCGCGCTGAGGTGGCAATTGCCGAAGGTATACCGAAACATCACATCGTTCTCGACCCGGGAATAGGCTTTGGCAAACTGTTTGAGCATAATATTGAGATATTAAACAAACTACCGCTGCTATGTCAGTCAGGTTTCCCTGTATTGCTAGGGACAAGTAGAAAGCGGTTTTTAGCTACTATTTGTGATGAAACAGAACCTAGCCGACTTGGTGCTGCAACCGCTGCTACCACTGCGTTGGCTGTGCAGGCTGGCGTAAAGATATTACGAGTACATGATATTACAGAAAACCGTCAGGCAGCAGATGTGGCTTGGGCTGTCGTCAGCGCTTCTCATCAATAATACAGGAATGCTATGCCTTATATAAAATACGTAACGGCCATTATTGGTTATATGAGCTATGGTTTTTGGGGGGCGTTAATAGGTTTCATCTTTGGTTCGTGGCTGACTTACCGCTTCAGGCGCAGTAGTGCCGGTTTATTCGGATTAAACCCAAAGCATCGATTAAAACGACAAACAATATTTATCAACACTGTATTTATGTTGATGGGCAAGCTTGCTAAAGCGGATGGCCGGATTTCAGAAGCAGAAATTGCGCAGGCTGAATCCTTTATGACGCAACTTGAAATGACAGCTGAGCGGCGTAAAGCAGCGATTGCGTTATTTAAACAAGGCGCGAAGGCAGATTTTTCTGTAGAAAAGACCATTAATGAGTTTTTAGCCGTCTGTGGAGATGCGGCAAATTTAAAGCAATTGATGGTTATGTATCTGTTGGGCTCAGCGCTGGCAGACGGAAAAATTGTCGCTACTGAGCAAGCTTTGCTAAAAGATATTGCATTGAAACTTGGTTTTTCCGATCGTTCTTTTCAGCAGTTGATGATGATGATTCAAGCTCAGAGCCAGTTTTCAGGAGGGCACTATCAGTCCGGTGGTGCAGGTGGCGGGTATTCTCCTGCGCAAAATGCGGCTAACTCTTTGGCTTCTGCTTATCAAGCATTGGGAGTTGAGAAAGACATCAGTGACTCATTATTGAAAAAAACGTATCGTAAGCTTATTCGTGAATTTCATCCTGATCGCTTAATGGGCCAGGGGTTGCCAGAAGATATGATTAAAGTGGCAACTGAGCGATCAAAAGAGGTGCAGGCGGCTTATGATCTGATTAAGAAAAGCCGCGGTATAAATTAATATTCGTGAAATGAAATAATTTCAGGAAAACTAGACTATGAAAATAATTGCCTGAGGTAAGGTAGCAATAAAGAGGCAAGACCCAATACGCCGGCATAGCCAACGATATCTGTTACTGTTGTCAAGACTACGCCACCGGCAAGAGCGGGATCTATGTCAACTTTGCGAAGAAATATTGGTAATAGAACGCCAGTTAATGGAGCAACCAAGAGATTCAATAGCATGGCGATGGCTATCAAAATGCCAATTTCTAAGTCTTTCAAAGCAATAGCCGAAATGGCAAACACCACCAGCGCCCATATTATTCCGTTTATCAAACCCAGCAAGAGTTCCTTTTTTAAAAGCTCCGATGTGTTTGATTTGCCAATTTGACCTAATGCCAGGCCTCGAATCACCATCGTCAGAGTTTGGCTTCCTGCTATTCCTCCCATGCTTGGAACGATTCCCATCAAAACTGCTAAAGCGACAGCTGATTCGATGGTTGTAGTGAATTGTGAAATGACCGCTGCGGCCATAAAGGCTGTGATTAGATTGGTTCCCAACCACAGTGCTCGGCGTTTAACGCTTGGTAACACCGGTGCAAATAAGTCATCCTCCTCGTTCAGACCTGCCATACTTTTAATGGAGTGTTCGGCTTCATCCCGGATAACATCTACGACATCATCGATCGTAATCCGGCCTAGTAGTTTTCCCGAGTCACTAATAACAGGTGCTGAAACTAAATCCCGATCTTCAAATAAAGTGGCAACTTCTATGTTTTCCAGGTCTGCGGGAATGGCCAAATAATCACTATTCATAATTTGCCAAATCGGTTCATCAGGCTGAGTGGTCAACAGTTTTGAGAGGGAGACAACCCCCAGATAGTTATCGTAGCTATCAACTACAATTACCCTGTCAGTGTGTGACGGGAGTTCTCCTTTCATCCTGAGGTAGCGGAGTACGACATCAACATTGACGTCAGAGCGTATGGTTACCACCTCGGTATCCATCATGCCGCCAGCGGTATTCTCGTCATAGCCAAGAACAACTTCTACACGTTCACGCTCCTGACGTCCCATTCCGGCAAGGGTTTGTTGAATAACGGTATCAGGCAAGCCTTGAAGAAAATCTGCCATGTCATCGACATCGAGATCTTTAAGAGCTTCTAATAAATCACCGGTATCCATTTCTTCGGTGAGTTGTGACCGTACATCTTCATTCAGCTCTATCAGTACTGCGCCTTCGTTCTCGCGCTTAATGAGTTCCCAGGCAATTTTTCGTTGGCCGTGTGGTGATGATTCAAGTAGATGGGCAATTTCAGCAGGGTGCAAGCCGTTGAGCATTCGTTGCAAGGTAAACAACGAACCGCTTTCAATCGCACCGGTTAGGGATGCAAGCCTATCCTCTTTGCTGAGATTGTCAGGAGTGCCCATGGAATTATATTATTTGAATTATAAAACCACACAGTCTATCAATTTATCAGGGATTATTGTTTGCTTTTTGCATTTATCTCGCGATGATTAACAATGATGGAGACGCTGCTATCTTGCTGGAAATGTTCTGCTAGCTTATCGATGAGATATACCGAACGATGATGCCCGCCGGTGCAACCAATTGACAGGGTCAGATAGGCACGCTGATTATCAATAAAATGCGGCATCCAGGTTTCCAGAAACTTTCTAATATCCTGATACATATCCTGAACCAGCTGTTGAGAGTCCAACCATTTCGCCACGGCTTCAGTTTGTCCGGATTTTATTCTTAATTCAGGGACCCAATAGGGGTTTGGTAAGCAGCGAACGTCATAGATAAAATCAGAATCTCTGGGGGCACCATATTTGAAACCGAAGGACTGAAAAGAAAGCGACAGTTGTTTTTCTGACAATACACAGATGCGTTGTTTAATAGAGTTAGCTAACTCATAAATATCCGTGTCGCTGGTTTCTAACTGAAAATCGGCGATGGCCCTTACAGGTGTCAGCAGTTCATATTCTGCACGAATTGCCGCATCTAGGCCCATTTTCGATGTGGAAAGAGGGTGCTTGCGACGGGTTTCACTGTAGCGTTTGAAAATGATGCCTTTTGATGCGTATAAGTAAACTAGGTCTGTACGAAATTTGCTTTTGAGGCGTTTAACTATTGCAGGAAGTGAGTCGAGCTGCAGTTTGCCGCTGCGGACATCAACGCCAATAGCTATTTTTTCTTTAGAGATCACCCAATTATTGTTAAATAATTCTTCAAGCATATTCAGAGGAAGGTTATCTACACAATAGTAGTCTTGATCCTCTAGCGTATTGAGTGCCTGGCTTTTTCCTGCACCTGACATTCCAGTGATAATGATTAAATGCATCATTGTATTTTAGGCCGGCTTAGTTTGTTGAAATAATGTTTCAATGTAATTAAGGGCGATTTCTGGCTCGCTGGTCTCGGCTAGTTCTTCGGCAACGGGACGGGCAGCAAAGCTCGATATCAATTCCGATATCATATCAGAGTACTTTTCTGGTGTAGTTTCCGGAAGCATTAGCGCCATGAAAATGGTGACTGGCTGCTTATCCGGACTTTCTATTAGAATACCCTCGTTAAGCAATAGTAAGGCAGCATAGGGCTGAGTAATAGCAACCCGTGCTCTGGGTAAGGCTATTCCGGCTCCAAGTGTGGTATTACCTAGTTTTTCCCGATCGATTAAATGATCGAATATTTGATCTTGGGTGAGTTGAGTTTGTTTAAGAGAGAGAAGTTTTGCGAGCGTGTCGAAAACACGCTTCTTACTTTCAAGCTCCTGAACGAACATCGTTCGTTCAGGGCTAAGTAGGGTCATGGTGTCAATGACCATAGGAGATTCCAGAGAATATAAAGCTACTCCGCAATAATATTACGGTGGCTGCCTTCCTGTCGATGTTTGCGAGTGATCTTTTCTTTGTGCTTGAGTACCTGACGGTCCAGCTTGTCCGCCAGAGAGTCAATCGCCGCATACATATCATTATCATGAGACTCTGCATAAAGATGGTTGCCACTGACGATGACTGAGGCTTCCGCTTTATGCACTAATTTTTGAACTTCAAGGGTGACATTAATGTTTAGCACTTGATCGAAGTGTCGGGTAAGACGCTTGGTCTTTTCCTTAACATAATGACTTAGTGAGGGTGTAATCTCAATGTGATGACCGGTAATATTCATTTGCATACTAATTGTCTCCGTTTGAGTTTCATTAACAGAAAGGTCAATCCGACCAATCCATTCACCGCTTCATTGTTAATTTCAACTTCATGATAAGGCTTTACGATCATGAGATGAGGGAATTAACAATGCTTCACGATATTTTGCGACGGTGCGTCGCGCTACGTTGATCCCTTGCTCATTGAGCAAGTTTGTCAATTTGTTGTCGCTGTAAGGCTTTCGTGGATTTTCTGCCGTTATTATTTTTTTAATCATTGCGCGAATAGCGGTAGCAGAACATTCACCCCCAGCTTCAGTATTAATGTGGCTCGAGAAAAAATGTTTGAATTCGAATATTCCACGTGGTGTGTGAAGAAACTTTCGGGTAGTTACTCTTGAAATTGTTGACTCGTGCAAGTCCAGCTGTACAGCGAGGTCTTTTAGAACCATGGGTTTCATCGCTTCATCACCGTATTGCAGAAAAGCCATCTGCCGTTCAACGATGGCGTGAGCTACGTTGAGTATGGTGGAGCTTCTGTTTTCAAGACTTTTAATAAACCACCTCGCTTGTTGTAGATTGTTTTTAATATAGTCTGATGCAGCGCTATCAATACTGCTATTCGAAAGCATATCAGCGTAGCCTTGGTTAATGCAAATCTCCGGTAAGGTTTCCGGATTATGACTAACCACCCATTCGCCTTTTACTTTGCGTACATAAACATCAGGCTTTACGTAGTCGACGTTGCTTTCAGCAAAACTACTGGCAGGATAGGGATTTAACGTTTTTAACAGATCAACCAGGCTATCAAGTTGTTCATTATTTAATCTAATTTCCCGCTTTATTCCTTTATAGTCCCGTTTTGCCAGCAAGTCCAGATTTTTATTTAACAATAATTGTGCTTTCTTTTTTAGAGCGTGGTTTGGAAAATGGTAATCAAATTGTAACCAAAGGCCTTCGCCAAGATCCTTTGCACCCACGCCAATGGGGTCGAGATGCTGCACAAATCGTAGCACTGCCATTACATCATCTAATTCAATTAATAAATCAGACTCCAGTGCGGTTAGAATAGACTCAGGGGATTCCGTCAGTAGCCCTTCCTCATTAATATAGTCAACAATAAGGTGTGCTATTTTTTTATCAATAATGCTGAGATTACTGAGATCGATTTGCCATAACAGGTGTTCACTCAAGCCTTCGCTGTTAGCGTGAAGCTTTTCTATGTAATCTGAAGCGCTGTCGCTGTCAGGGTTACTAACCTTCCATTCTGTGTCATAGGTGTCTTCCCATTCAGAGTCGGTTGGTAACTCCTCCGGGATAGATTCGCTTAGGCTATCGCTGGATTCGACAGGCGACTCTGTTTCTGTTGCCGCTTCCTGAGAATCAATTGCATCATTATCAACTCTATCAAGCAGTGGATTGCTTTCTAGTACGTTCTGTATTTCTTGCTCTAATTCCATGGACGACAGCTGCAACATTTTAATTGCTTGTTGCAGCTGAGGAGTCATGGAAAGGCTCTGTCCGAGCTTGAGGTGAATTCCTTGTTTCAGCATATTGTTATTTTTATCTTTTTGCTGTCTTCAATCAAATTTATATGAAAAGAATTAGCTGCTAGCTTAGCTTTGAGGGATCTTGTCATCGAAATAGATTAAAGCGGGTTTGTTTGTTTAGCATATTTTCTAAGAAGCATATCATGATGCCTAAATACTGCATGGGCTAAACGATTGATGGTACGTCATATTGTCTCTTTAATGGAGTTAATGCTAAGCGATAAACCACTGCACTAAAGTTTGAAGTTCTCACCCAAGTATATTTCTCGAGCCTTGCGATTTTGCAGTACTTCCTGAGGAGTGCCTTCGGCCATGATTGAGCCGCCGCCTAAAATATAAGCACGGTCGCATATCCCCAACGTTTCACGTACATTGTGATCGGTTATTAGCACACCAATACCACGCTGCTTGAGGTGAGTGACGATTTTTTGTATTTCAATAACTGATATCGGGTCGACACCAGCAAAAGGCTCATCCAGCAGAATAAAAGCAGGCTCAGTGGCGAGTGCCCTTGCGATTTCGACTCGCCTCCTCTCACCACCAGAAAGACTAATGCCTAGCCCTTGGCGAATATGTGTAATTTGAAACTCTTCAAGCAGGCTTTCCATTTTCATACGACGATCATGACGGCTCATTCCTTTGCGGGTCTGCAAAATAGCCATAATGTTGTCTTCAACGGAAAGCTTACGAAACACGCTAGCTTCCTGAGCTAAGTAACCAACACCATGGCGTGCTCGCTGATGCATGGATAATTTAGTCAGGTTATTTCCATCGAGCTTGACCGTTCCCTTGTCGATGGGTACCAAACCGACAATCATATAGAAACAGGTGGTCTTACCTGCACCGTTTGGTCCAAGTAAGCCAACCACTTCTGCGCTGTTAACTTCTAGTGATATGCCCTGAAGGATGCTTCGTTTTTTGTAACTTTTATGTAAATCATCCGCCACTAATGCACTCAAGTGAAGCCCTCAAAAACGCTGAAAAAGTTATATGATCTAATAATTAATTAGTTGGGTAGAATATTGCGTTTACACGTCCTTTTGGATTAGGCTTCTTGCCCTTAACTCTCGGTATACCAGCTTTTAATTCGCCTGTTCTGGTTGAATATTCTATGTGCTCACTGCTGAACTTGTCATTGTTTTGAGTCAGCACCGCGTCGCCGTCCAGAGTCATCTTTTTTTGTTTAACAAAATACCTCAAGAGTTTTGAGGAACCCTTAGCTACTTTTCCGTCATCCATCGTTTGTTGAAACTTAACCGGCGAACCTTTCGCAGTCATCGTATCAATCGAGCTTTTAGGCGCTTTTATATTAATTTCCCACGCTCTGATCTGCAGACTGCCCTGTATAATAACCACGTTACCAGAGTAAACGGCGGTGCCTTTAGATTTATTGAAAACAACTGTGTCAGCACTTATCCTGACAGGCTGCTTGACGTCACTACTGAGCGCCATTGCAGAGCCGCATAATGAAAGCCCAATCATTAGCATTAAACAATTACTGAGACGGTTTAAATTCTGCTTGTACATTTGAGAGTATCCTTAATTCCTGATCGTTTAGCCTGGTTTCAAAACCGATACCGGTCATAGTGCCTTGAGGGCTAATAAAATCACTTTTTGCCTGGGATGAAATTTTTTGTTCCACCGGATTATACGTTAAATTCTGTGTGGTTAAGGTGAACGCAGGGAAATCGTTTGTTGTTGCTTGTTTGACCCGTACTTTACCCGTGAGTGTAATATTACCACCTTTGCCTGCTTGTATCGCTTTTTCTGAATCGATTGTAAGCAACTTACCATCAAGGGAACTTTGCCTGATGTGCGGCCGATAAATTTCGCTCGTTCCACTTGATTGTTTATGTATTAGATGTTCCGCGTTGAGTTGGTAGCTAATTTCACCGGCTTGGTTCGTATCAATCAGTGTAAAGTCACTCAAGTAATAATCTATCCGTGACTGGCTGGTTTCATTAGTGAATTGTTTTATGGTTTTCCATGAGAGGTTCAGCCAGGTTATTGCAACGGCAAACAATACAGACGATACAAATGCAACAATTCCTAAACTTCTCATTAGACGATGCCAGCTTTTAGTAAATCATGCATGTGAATAATGCCAACTGGTTCTTGTTGGTGATTCAGCACTGGCAATACCATAATACTTTTATCTTGCATTATAGCTAATGCTTCAATGGCTAGTGCAGTATCACCCACTGAAAAATAATCATTATGAATAACATCCGACAATAGAGATTCTTTTAAGTTTGCTCCAGCTTCAAAAGATCTTCTTAAATCACCATCGGTGAACATGCTCAGTAGTTGATTCTTACTATTGACGACCAGCGTTGCACCCAACTGTTTTCCTGTCATGACGAGAATGGCATGTTCAAGGTTATCGCTGTCGGCCACGACTGGTAAGGATTCTTTGGTGTGCATAAGGTCGCTGACAGATATCGTTAAGCGCTTACCTAAGCGACCGGCAGGGTGAGAACGGGCAAAATCTTCTGGTGAGAACTCTCTAGCTTTGAGTAATGCGATAGCCAAAGCATCTCCCATCACTAGGGTTGCGGTAGTGCTGGAAGTCGGTGCCAAATCGTGTGGGCAAGCTTCTTTGTCCACTCGAACGTCTATATTATAATCAGCGAGCCTTCCAAGTAATGAATCCGCTGTTCCGGTCATCGCTATTAATTTTGTGCCTTGGCGTTTGATGACTGAACACAGAGTGACTAATTCATCAGTATTCCCTGAGTTCGAAATTGAAACCACAATGTCATGCGGCGTAATCATGCCTAAGTCGCCATGTAGTGCCTCGCTAGGATGAACAAAGAAAGCAGGTGTACCGGTACTTGCTAAAGTGGCCGCTATTTTATTAGCAATGTGCCCAGACTTACCCATTCCAGAAACAATTACCCGACCTTTACAGGTCAAAATAGCATCACAAGCCGCTGTGAAATTTTGATCTAACTTGTCCGTTAATTGTTGAATCGCTGCGGTTTCATCAAAAATAACTTGTTTGGCATGTTTGATAAAATCATATGAAGGTCTTGTTGTTTGTTGACTCAATGGCTTTAGCCTTAAATTTCTTTAGTGTATTTCTCCGTTGATAATAATGCAGATTCATTGCTCAACAAAGAAAATCTATTGAGGGCAAGCTTAAAAAACAGTATTTTTCTGAAAAAGACTCCTCAATATTAGATTGCATTCTCAGCATCTGCTGTGTCAATTGATTGGGATTATGGTAGCATTCGCAGATTGTTTTTTCGTGCTAACCAACCGCATTCTAAGGCAATCTAAACTCTACAGACTGTAAGTCAAAATCCATTCATAACTTTGAATCATTAGGGTGATTTCATGGCGCGTTTTATTTTCGTTACCGGTGGTGTTGTATCTTCTCTGGGTAAAGGAATTGCAGGGGCTTCTCTTGGATCTATATTAGAGGCGCGTGGCCTAAGTGTTACAATGATGAAACTTGATCCATATATTAACGTTGATCCGGGGACAATGAGCCCATTTCAGCATGGTGAAGTTTTTGTTACCGAAGATGGCGCCGAAACAGATCTTGATCTAGGCCATTATGAGCGCTTTGTTGGTGTAAAAACATCGAAGCTGAACAATTTCACCACGGGTCGTATTTACAGTGAAGTGATTCGCAAAGAGCGTCAGGGCGAGTATTTAGGCGCTACAGTTCAGGTAATTCCCCATATTACTGATGAAATAAAACGATCAGTGCGTGCAGCGGCTGTGGGTGTTGATATCGCCATCGTTGAAATCGGTGGAACAGTTGGGGATATTGAATCTTTGCCGTTTCTTGAGGCAATCCGACAAATAGGCGTAGAGGAGGGTGATAAAGCGCTATTTATGCATTTGACTTTAGTCCCTTATCTTGCTGCTGCAGGAGAGCTTAAGACCAAGCCTACTCAACACTCAGTAAAAGAGCTTCGTTCTATCGGTATTCAACCTGATGTCTTGCTATGCAGAAGCGAGCGAAAAATACCGGATCATGAGCGTCGCAAGATTGCATTATTTACCAACGTTCCTGAGGAAGCGGTTATTTCCGCTATGGATCTTGATAATATCTATAAAATTCCGCTTTGGTACCATGCACAGAAGTTGGATCAGATTGTGGCCAGAAAGCTCGGATTGGCGGACTTGCCAGAAGCAGACTTGACGGATTGGCGCACGGTTATTAATGCGATGGAGTTTCCGGAAGCGGAAGTGACTATTGCCATGGTCGGTAAATATGTTGATCTTACTGAGTCTTATAAATCGCTAAATGAAGCGCTAACTCATGCTGGTATTCAGAATAATGCTCGGGTGCGGATTGTTTATATTGATTCAGAAAAACTTGAATCCGATGGTTTAGCTCAACTAAGCAATGTGGATGCAATTCTGGTACCAGGTGGTTTTGGCATACGTGGAGTTGAAGGAAAAATTAGTGCCGTAAAATACGCACGTGAAAATAAAATTCCTTACCTCGGGATTTGTTTGGGAATGCAGGTTGCTGTAATAGAATTTTCCCGTCATTGTGCTGGGTTAAGTGACGCACATAGCACTGAGTTTGTATCTGGAACGACCGAGCCCGTTATCGGTTTAATCACTGAGTGGAAAGATGAGTCGGGTGAAATCGAAACACGCAGCAGTGATTCTGATTTAGGCGGCACAATGCGTTTAGGTGGGCAGCGCTGTCAGCTTAAAAAGGGGTCGCTTGCTTCTAGGACTTATAGCGCTGATTCAGTAATTGAACGCCATCGACATCGCTATGAATTTAATAACAAATATCGGGAGCTACTTGAAGATAAAGGTTTGGTTTTGTCTGGCCTTTCTGAAGATGGTACCTTAGTCGAAATGATTGAATTAGAGGACCACCCATGGTTTATGGGGTGTCAGTTCCATCCTGAGTTCACTTCAAGACCTCGCCAAGGGCATCCACTGTTTACCGGGTACATTGCTGCGGCATTGACGTTTAATGCTGCTAAAAATAGCTAAAACCGCCCCTGTTATTGTCGAATCATAATAGTGAGTAACTAACTTCACACTAAAACAACTTATTATTTAAACTTGGAAATTTTGATGACTAAGATAGCAAGCATTATTGCCCGTGAAATTATTGATTCACGTGGAAATCCGACGGTAGAAGCGGATATAACACTGGAAAACGGTACGGTTGGAAGGGCGGCAGTTCCGTCAGGTGCTTCAACAGGTGTCCGCGAAGCGATCGAGCTTCGTGATGGTGGAACCAGATATCTTGGTAAAGGGGTACAGACCGCTGTGGCTAACGTCAATGGTGAAATTGCAGATGCGATCATAGGTATGGACGCAACTGACCAGGCAGCGCTCGACAAAAAACTGATTGAGCTTGATGGTACTGATAATAAACAACGTTTAGGTGCCAATGCTTTGTTGGCAGCTTCGATGGCCACAGCTCATGCTGCTGCTAATGACGCTGGTGTGGGCCTTTACCAATATCTTGGTGGTCATTCCCAATACAAAATGCCTGTGCCAATGATGAATATCATCAACGGTGGCTCTCATGCTGATAATAGTGTGGATATGCAGGAGTTCATGATTTTACCCGTTGGGGCTGATAGCTTAGCTGAAGCGATCAGATGTGGCGCAGAAATATTTCACACTTTGAAGAAAGTACTGTCAGAACAGGGTATGAGTACTGCAGTCGGCGATGAAGGTGGCTTTGCACCTGACCTATCATCAAATGAAGCAGCTATCGAAGTTATTCTTGAAGCGATTGAGCGAGCAGGTTTTACCCCGGGCGAAGATGTTTTTCTCGGTTTGGATTGCGCAAGTTCTGAGTATTACAAGGATGGAAAGTATGTCTTTAGTTCAGAGGGACGCACGTTTGATGCCGCTGAAATGGTTGATTTCTTAGCAGATTGGGTTGAGAAATATCCTATCATCAGCATCGAAGATGGCATGGATGAAGGAGATTGGGATGGTTGGAAGCTTTTAACAGAGCGCTTGGGTGATAAGGTCCAATTGGTGGGAGACGATCTATTTGTCACCAACCCTACCATCTTTAAAGAAGGTATTGAGAAAGACATTGCTAATTCAATCTTAATCAAACTCAACCAAATTGGTACCTTGACTGAAACACTTGAGGCTATTCAAATGGCGCATGATAGTGGTTACACTGCTGTTATTTCCCATCGCTCTGGTGAAACAGAAGATGTTACAATTGCAGACTTAGCCGTTGCGACAAATGCGGGACAAATTAAGACAGGGTCGCTGTCGCGTTCTGATCGCATTGCAAAGTATAATCAATTACTAAGAATCGAACAGGCGCTAGGAAGCAATGCCAGTTATGCCGGAGCTTCGGCATTCCGTCATCTGGGCTAATGTTTTCTGGATTGTTATAAGGATGTAAGTTCATGAAATACTTGATAGCTGTGATGGTACTCCTGCTTGTAATCTTAATTGCAAGTTTATGGGTGGGCCATGGCAGCTATCCGGCAAAATGGCAGCTCGAAAGTGAGATTGCTGAGATAAAGCAATCCAATCAGAAACAGACTGATCTTAATCGCCAGATAAGAGCTGAGCTTGAAGATGCGCAATCCGGAAATGCTGCGGTCGAAGAAAGAGCCAGAAGTGAATTAGGTATGATTCGCAGTAAAGAGACATTCTATGAGGTAATTCTGGATACTCGGGATGAAGGGCAGCAACTGCCTAAAGTAAAAGCTGCTGAAGAAATCGTAGAAGAAAAATCAAAACAAATTTTGCAACAATAATCTAATGAAAAAAAGTACCCAAGACAAGGGTGTTTGGGTCGTTATTCCTGCTTCAGGTGTTGGTTCAAGGATGCATTCAGATATTCCCAAGCAATATCTACAAGTGCACGGAAAGACTATACTTGAGCACACTATCAACCGTTTCGTTTCGCTTCCTGCTATTTCTGGGATATTGGTGGTCGTCAGCGAGTTGGATAACTATTGGGCTGACCTAAAAAACTCTATTCAGAATAAGTATCAATCAGAGTTACTAACCTTGGCATCAACCTTTGGAGGAGACGAACGATCTGGGACAGTCTTGAAGGGCTTGTCCTATCTCTTGAACGAAAAGGGCCTTAAGCCAGAGCAATGGCTGATGGTTCATGATGCAGTCCGTCCTTGTGTAAGGGAAAAAGATATTTTAAAGCTGCTTGATGCACGCTTTAACTCAGGCACTGGAGGCGCGATGTTAGGTGTGCCTGTCAAAGATACCCTAAAGCAGGCCAATCCTAACAAACAGACGATTACCAAAACCCTTTCGCGTGAGGGTGTATGGCATGCTCAAACGCCCCAGCTATTTCAGCTAGGCGCTTTATTTGACGCTTTACACAAAGCGAAACGTGCCAAGGTTTTGATCACAGATGAGGCGTCAGCGATGGAATTTAGTAATCAAAGTGTTCAGCTGATTGAGGGATCATCGGATAATATCAAGCTGACAACTCCTACTGATCTGAAACTCATCGAATATTTACTTGATGACTCTGAGGAAACCAATGGACTTTAGAATTGGCAATGGGTTTGATGTACATGCTTTTACAGATGGAAACTACATCACGTTGGGTGGCGTAAGGATTCCGTATACCAAAGCCTTTAAGGCTCATTCTGATGGTGATGTTTTAATACATGCTATCTGTGATGCATTGCTCGGGGCGCTTGCTCTAGGTGATATAGGCAAGCACTTTCCTGATGATACCGAAGAGTTTAAAGATATTGATAGCCGAATATTGCTTAGAAACGTCTACAGTCTGATTAAAAATGAAGGGTTTAATCTACATAATCTTGATACGGTGGTCATGGCTGAATCGCCAAAACTAGCATCTTACATAAACTCTATGCGACGTTGCATTGCTGAGGATTTGAGTGTTGATATGGATAGAGTAGGGGTTAAGGCTACTACAACAGAAAAAATGGGTTTTATAGGGAAAAAGGAAGGGATAGCTGCGAGCGCAACAGTTTTAATTGTAAAATTGTAAAATGCAGCCTAAATTGGTTTAGTGCTGCATCTTACTGGATATTTCTACGGATGCTACAGTAGTCCGTGGCGCTTAAGTTTTGATCTTAGTGTCGCTCTGTTCATACCTAGACACATAGCAGCCTTAGATTGGTTGCCTCGGGTATGCTTCATGATTACTTCGAGTAAAGGACGCTCTACTTCATCAACAACCTGACGGTATAAATTGGTTGCGTCGTGATCTCCTAAAAGAGCCAGGTAATCGGAAACGGCTTGATCAGTCGCTTCAGATAGAGAGTCTGCATTTAGTGGTGTATTTGTCATTGTTCACGTGACCTATGTATTATTGTATGGGTTTGTCCGCATTCAAAAATGAAAAGCGGTGTAGTTCTTATAGTGTAGCTCCTACTTGGAAATTCTCTTCTGTCGCATAGTCGTAGAAGCCGTTCACTGGGGGTTTTGGAACATATTATACTATGCTAAAAATCTGCTTGCACCAGCATGTTCAATTAATAACTAATGTTCACTTTCTAGGCAAAGCGATTTAGACAGTCGGCTTTATAATAGCGACGGGCTGGTGTATGTCCACTAACTCTAGTTTCAACTTGTAACCATCGGTATTTTTCAATTGTCTCATACTCTGAAGCGGTGAGGTATATGTCATTACGTTCTCTTCGATGTTGATATAAGCCATTTAGTATGTTTTTTAGCTTTGGTTCCTTGTCAATTTTGTTAGTTTATTATTCATCGCTGAAGCTTAGACAGATGATCAAGCGATAAGTTCAAGTATTTGCCTAGCTATGGGGATTGACATAGCGACTAACGGGTACCCAAAAAAATAAAGAGTGCCTGTTTTGTCATAGAAAAGAAAATTCAAAGTGCTTTGCACGATTTCCTGGCGGATCTTTGATCTTGAGGCGTAGCGAGATTTCTTTGTCGGCCTCTAGCATGGCATTAGGCTGATATTTTTCAAGGTATTCATGCGGTCTGAACCTTCTTAAAGCAATAATTCTATTATTAATATCAAGCAGCCTCGCTTCAAGGTACGGAAAGGGTTGGGGCTCAGTTGCAAAACTCTTAATTGAGGCTGTAATTATCAAGGCGTCAGGTTGGCTGGGATGCGAGAAAACTTTTTTAGAGAGCATTTTCACCTTCTCTGGCTGCCTCAACTCACTGAACCATAGGTCTCGACTAAACCAAATCTGTGCAGCTAGAGCCGCAGATAGGGCTAAAGCAATTAACAGGGGCCATAGTTTGCTAAAACTCCTAGGATTTTTTGTCGCTGTGTTTTTTTCAGTTTGCTTGAATGTCTCTTTTTTGGGCCGATTTCCCCCAACCGTAAAGCTGCTTGGCTGTTTTTTATTAAGTGATTCGAAGGAAACCTTTTCTGCAGGATCAGCGTGGTTTGGAAGCTTTGTCGACAGACTATCCATCGCATTAAACACGCCCGCACATTCGCCACAGCGTAGTTTACCCTGTGCAGCGGTGAGCTCTTTCATGGTGACGCGAAATACGGCGCTACAGTGACTACAGCGAGTATACATAGTTTTCTACTATACGAGAGTTAACTTACGATACCTGTCATTCTAACCCAATCACCGGATGTGGCAAATTGAACATTATGACAGTAATGTCCATAAGCTTCTGCGAGTACGCTTTGTTGCTCCTTTAAAATTCCAGACAACACTATTTGTCCACCTTTTTTAGTGCTTCCACATAGATTGGCAGCGAGAGAAACGAGAGGCCCACAGAGAATGTTAGCCAGCATTAAGTCTGCTTTTATCTCTGGCATGTTGTCAGGAAGAAAACGTGTTATTTGATTTTCCGATATGCCATTGTTTATCTGATTGCTTTGAGTAGCTACTAAGGCTTGAGGGTCTATGTCTGTCGCTACTACCTGTTTAGCGCCTAATTTGATCGCAGCGATAGCTAATATGCCACTTCCACAACCATAGTCAATCACCTGTTTATCTAGTGGTGGATTTTTATCCAGCCACTCCAAACACATTGCTGTCGTCGGGTGAGTGCCAGTTCCGAATGCCAGGCCAGGGTCTAATTGAATTTTTACAGAATTATCATTCGGGATTTCAGACCAGCTCGGATAAATCCAAAGGTTGTCACCAAATTGCATCGGGTGGAAGTCATCCATCCATACCCGTTCCCATTGTTGCTCTTGAAGCGTTTCCTGACGAATATGACTAATTTGCCAATGCGTTTTGTGGTCTATAAGCTGCTGTTTAAGGGCTTGAAGTTCCGTTTCTTGTTCTTCACGGAAAAGGACAGTGATGATTATTTCATCCCATAGCGGCGTTTCATTTGGCAATGGCTCAAGCACCGGTACATCAGCGGCGTCACTCAACGTGATTGAAGCCGCACCGCAATTTTCAGCGGCATCACTAATGTCGGCTTCGTATGCTTTAGTTGATTGGCAAATTAGTTGTAGCCACATAGCATTAAAGTCCAAGTTTCTTTTCTAAATAATGAATGTCGGCCCCGCCTGCAATAAATGCTTCATCTTTAATAATACGTTGCTGCAGAGGTATATTGGTCTTAATACCTTCTATAACCATTTCCTCCAGAGCGCCTTGCATGCGTTTAATGGCGCTCGCTCGGTCTTCGGCATGCACAATGAGCTTGCCTATCATAGAGTCGTAGTAGGGTGGTACAGTGTAGCCACCATAAACATGTGAATCCACGCGCACGCCTAAACCACCTGGAAGATGAAAACGGTCAACCTTACCGGGAGAAGGCATAAAAGTATCCGGATCTTCCGCGTTAATGCGACATTCAATCGAATGCCCTTTCGGAGTGATGTCGGATTGTTTTATCTTGAGCGTTTCACCAGACGCTACCAGTAGTTGTTGTTTCACCAAGTCAATTCCGGTGATTAATTCAGAAACAGGGTGCTCTACTTGTAGTCGGGTATTCATCTCGATGAAATAGAATTCGCCATTCTCATAGAGAAATTCAAAGGTTCCAGCGCCACGGTAGCCAATATCTTTACAGGCTTTAGTCAGGATATCGCCCATACGTTTTCTTTGAGCTGCTGTAATACCTGGTGCTGGCGCTTCCTCAACAACTTTTTGATGACGGCGCTGCATCGAACAATCACGTTCACACAGATGAATCGCATTGCCATGTGAATCCGCCAGTACCTGAAATTCGATATGACGTGGCGTCTGCAGGTATTTTTCCATGTAAACAACATCGTTACCGAAAGCGCTGCGTGCCTCTGACTTCGTTAATGTGATTGATTCAAGCAAATCTGCGCCTTTCTCCACAACACGCATACCTCGCCCGCCGCCGCCGCCGCTGGCTTTGATAATAACCGGATAGCCAATTTCCTTAGCCATTGCTAAGGCTTCTTTGCCATTTTCAGGGATCGCGCCACCTGAGCCCGGAACGCAAGGCACATTGGTTTTTATCATAGCTTCTTTGGCAGAGATTTTATCTCCCATAAGCCGGATTGTATCAGCTCGTGGCCCGACAAAAATGAAGCCACTGGACTCGACGCGCTCAGCAAAATCTGCATTTTCTGATAGAAATCCATAGCCTGGGTGTATAGCATCCGCGTCCGTTACTTCGGCAGCGCTAATAATGGCAGGGATATTTAAATAACTTTCTGTCGATGAGGGTGGACCGATACAAACAGATTCATCTGCAAGTCGAACATGCTTAAGATCACGGTCAGCAGTGGAGTGTACAGCCACTGTTCTGACGCCTAGTTCACGGCAGGCACGCAAGATGCGCAAGGCAATCTCGCCTCTGTTAGCTATTAAGAGTTTCTTTATCATGGTCGCTCCCGTTTATTCTACAATGAATAATGGTTGGCCAAATTCGACGGGTTGCTCATTCTCTACGAGCACCTGAGTTATTGTGCCAGCTTTATCAGACTCAATTTGATTGAGCATCTTCATGGCTTCAATTATGCATAATGTATCACCGACAGCGACACTCTGGCCGACTTCAACAAATGCTTGAGCTGTGGGAGAGGATGCGCGATAAAAAGTTCCTACCATGGGTGATTCAATGACTTCCCCAGAATGTGCTGATGATGCTGCAGATGGGGCTTCCGTTGTTGCTGGTGCAGTTACCTGATTCGTTGAAATCTGAGGTGCAGCTATCATAGCGGGAGCCGTGGAGCTGTTGCGCGAGATTCTTACCGACTCTTCTCCTTCCTTAATCTCAATTTCGGCAATATCGCTGCTGTTGATTAACTCTATTAATGTTTTTATTTTCCGAACATCCATTTTTAACCCCTGAAACAATAGTGTGAGAACTGCATTAGCTCCTCATTTTGAGCTAATGACTAATTTATGGGGGGAAGTATAAACCCTAAACACTACAATGCGATTCAATAATCTTAAAAAAACTGACAAAAATAATTTTTTTAAGAAGTTAGAGGAATTTAGTTGTTTTTGAGACCATTTAATTTAGCTTTTTGCTAAAAAGTTCTCTTTCGGAAATTGGAGTAAATTGCTTTGTAAGTGAATTTTCACAGAGCGTAGAGCAGCTTTGAAATTTTCAGATAAATCAATACAGAAACGACAAAAAGGCTCACCGAAGTGAGCCTTTTTGAGTCTAAGTGAATTTAGAACTAGTTTACTAAACTGAGTGCACGTAGTGTGTCTCGGTTCAGGGTTCCGGTTTTTAACCCCTTAGTTTCCTGAAATGCAGTTAATGCTTTAACCGTTGCTGGACCCAGTTTTCCGTCCACAGGCCCAGGGTTGAATCCACGCTGAAGTAGTGCTTTTTGAATTCTAAAAACAGCATTAGCGCGAGTTAGTGGCGTGTTGTCATTAGCAGTGTTTTGCTGAACCACGCGGTTTTGTTGCTGTACCCTTTGCTGTTGCACTCTTGGCTTAGGAGAATGTGAGACGTTTTGAACTTGAGTTCGCTGTTTAGCAGCATTAATTCTTTGCTGCTGATACGGGCGAACTTTTGGTGCTAGCTGCGCACGGTTAACCTGATGCTGGCGTGGCTTTGGTGTATGCCTTACCTGAGCTGGCCGACGTACTTTTGGTTTTGCATATGACGGCTGAGGTGCGTTTAGCTTACGCATTTGAGCTGCTTTGCGTTGAGCCAATAAATTAGCCTGGTGCTGCGCCATGCGTCTTTGCTTAGCAATCTGAACCTCACGTAAGCGTGCTTGTTGGGCTAGTTTGCGCTGTTGAGCCAGTCTGGCTAAACGCTGCCTTTCTCTAGCTGCATGTTGTGCACGGCGCTGCTGGTTTGCCTGAATTTGCGCTTGATTATGCTGGCCTCTGTGTTGCTGAACCTGACGTGGCTGAACGTGGCGTTGTTGTGTCACATGCTGGCGTCTCTGTGGTGCAGGCCTGCTAGCTTGTCTCTTACGTTGAGCTTCCTGTTGAAGCCATTGCTGGTGCAACATCTGTTGTTGGCGATTAAACTCAATCGCCAATTGACGCTGCTCAGCGGAAACTCTTGCAGGTACATGCTTACGAACAACAGGTTGTGGGCGTTGCTGTACTCTAGCCCTTTGAGCTGTAGGCGTCTTACAAACAATCCGCTTCCATTGCTGGCGGGGTCCGCTGGTTTGAACGCGATAGGTTTTATTGACGAACCTGGCTGGCGTTTTAATCGTTCGATAAACAGCAGGTGAAGCTAGCTTCTTTTGTTTAATCGTACGATAAACTGCTGGTATATTGCGCTTAATACGTTGTGCCGGGCGAACAAGAACTTTTTGTGTCACCGTGCGATAGACTGCAGGTATCTTCACGCGGCAAAGAATCTCACCTGTCATATGGTCAATGCGTGTAACAGGCCCCGTCTTGTTTTTCTGCCATGCATAATGAGCAGGCTTAACAAGTACCTTCTTAGTTACATTGCGGTATTGAGCAGGTATGTACTGATTGCGGTGCGTTGCAGGTCTGGCTAAGACCTTTTTACTAACCCACGTATATTGTGGGCCACGAACTTTGACACGCTTGTTAACGGCTGGGCTTACCTGAACCCGCTTTACAACATTCTTAAACTTGGCAGGCGTATTGACTTTGGCAAAGCATTGACCTGGCTGTGCAGGGGGCATACCGATACCCTTATGACGCACAACAGGTTTCTGCTTAGGCATCGCTGGCCTGCGTATTTGTTGCGCAGCCTGCTCATAGTAGACAGGTTCGGCTGCTCTCTCATTGTCATAATAAACTGGTTCAGCTTGTTTTGGTTGTTCATACATGAAGACTGCAGGAGGCTTTTCTTTCATAGCCTCTGGCAGAGGAACATAAACACGCTGTTGTGGTTCAACATTATGAGAGTGCTCATTGCTTTGTGCCGCCGCATCATGAAGGTGTGATGTGTTTGGTATAAGCCTGTCTTGAATTTGTGTGTCATGGCCTCCAGGAACAAGTGTGCTATGAATCTGTGCATCAACACCACCACCTGCACGCTGCTGACCACCAAGTACTTGCTGGCCGCCCGCAACTTGTTGCCCACCAGCTGACT
Source organism: uncultured Leucothrix sp. (assembly GCA_937923375.1). Classification (GTDB taxonomy): domain Bacteria; phylum Pseudomonadota; class Gammaproteobacteria; order Thiotrichales; family Thiotrichaceae; genus Leucothrix. Next base: position 4,849 of record CALAJG010000197.1, on the reverse strand, counting down.
GTCCTCCACCTACAATCTGTTGGCCTCCAGCGACTTGTTGTCCACCTCCGAAGATCTGTTGGCCGCCAGCAACCTGAGAGCCTCCAGCGATTTGTTGACCGCCACCTTGGAACTGCTGTTGGCTACATCCTGAGACTAGGCCAGCAAGTAGTACGCTAGAAACCGATAATTTAATTGTTCTATTCATAATGTTGGGATCCCCTTTTCACTGGGTGCTATTTCAATGTGAGTGAAATATTTTATATTTATATCAGTGAATTAATATTGTGATTCCAGCTGAGCGGTTGTCTTTTCCGTATAAAAATGATCTAAACTGAGTATTTTTTGCGAAAATGCCCGGACGCGCTCATAAAGAATCTGTTTGTTTTTATTATTTAGGTAACAACGTCTGCAACGTCCCTTCCCGTAAAAGTCTTAATTTGTGCAATGTTATCGGCTATATCTAGTAAATCTTCTAAAACTTCCTGAGTGTCTAGCTCAAAACGCTCAGGGTCGGACTCAAAATGTTCAACATACAAACGTAAAGTCGCTCCGCTTGTACCTGTTCCTGATCGACGGAAAATGATGCGTGCCCCATCTTCGAATACACATCTTACCCCCTGACCTGTGCTGACTGAACCATCAACAGGGTCATGATAAGTGAAATTATCTGCCATTGAAATCTTTCGCCGAGCAACGGTAGTGCCTGCGAGCTCTGGCAATTTTGCTTCCAAACTGTTGAAAAGGTTATCGACACGTTCAATGTCAACCGCCTCATAGTCGTGTCGGGTGTAATAATTTCTCCCAAACTGTAACCAATGATTTGATACGACTGATTTAACGCTTTGCTGTTTTACCGCTAAAATATTTAACCAAAACAACACTGCCCACAAGCCATCCTTCTCTCTGACATGGTCAGAGCCTGTGCCGAAGCTTTCTTCACCACACAAAGTAATGCGGTCGTCATCAAGAAGGTTACCAAAAAATTTCCATCCCGTTGGTGTTTCATAAGCATTCAGGCCAAGAGCTTCAGCAACGCGGTCCACAGCTTGGCTTGTTGGCATTGATCTTGCCACACCTGAAATCCCGGTTTTATATCCGGGGATCAGGTGTGCATTTGCTGCCATAATGGCCAAGCTATCGCTGGGGGTAACATAACAATTGGCTCCCAGAATCATGTTACGGTCACCGTCACCATCAGAAGCGGCACCAAATGTAGGTGCGGTAGATGAAAACATACGCTTAACTAATTCTTCTGCGTGAGCAAGGTTTGGATCTGGGTGGTCACCACCAAAATCTTCTAGTGGTACTTTGCGGATAACGCTTTCCGGTGAAACGCCGAGCCGATTCTGTAATATTTCGGTCGCATAAGGACCCGTTACGGCACTCATGGCGTCAAAGCATAAATTAAAATCAGGTTTGGCAACGAGATTCCGAATCTTTGGAAAATCAAACAGTGTTTCCATCAAGTCAGCGTAATCGACTACTGCATCGATAATTGCTACTTGCATTCCTTCAATCTCAGTGTTTCCAATTACATCCAGGTCTACCGGAGAATTACTGGCTATGTGAAATGTATTTATTGTCTGACTGGCTTTAAATATCTCATCAGTCAGTGACTCAGGTGCAGGACCTCCATTACTCGCGTTAAATTTAATTCCAAAGTCACCATTTTCACCCCCCGGATTGTGACTTGCCGAGAGTATAATGCCACCAAGAGCACTATGCTTTCTTATTAAATGGGAAGCGGCAGGGGTTGAAAGAATCCCAGATTGTCCGATTAGTAACTTTGTAACCTGATTCGCTGCCGCCATACTTATGATAATCTGTATGGCATCGCGATTATAATAACGACCATCTCCACCAATAATCAGAGTTGATCCTTTTAGTTCAGGTAAGCAATCAAAGATGGATTGAACAAAGTTGTTCAGATAATTAGGTTCTTGAAATCGTGTAACTTTTTTTCGCAGGCCAGAGGTGCCTGGTTTTTGGTCGTTATATGGGCTAGTTTCAATTAACATGTCTGGGCCTTTTTTTGCTTGTATTGTTTGGCAGTCGTTAGTTTTGCGTTAGCGATGTGATAATAGAATATTGCTTAACTCAGTGCTAGCCAAACTTGTCACACTTGTTTTATGAACTGGTAGATAATCAATTTTAAACTTTAAGATCACACACTCTATGCAAACAAGCCTGATTACTAAAATTAATAAAAAAGATATCGAATTGTTAAAGAATATCGAGCGGGCTGTCTTTCCCCCACTACCACGATCATTTGCTGCCCTAATGGAAATGTATGAAGTTAACTATATGCAGTTACGCTTGCTGTGTGGCGACATCAAAAACCTCAAGGGAAGCTATATTTCGACTCAGGGCAATGGCATTTCATTGCGCTTAGAAGTTAAGGAGCAAACAGCGCACACCAGTGTATTGTTGATGACTTATGACTTTTCTGAGAATGAAGACCCGCGACCTGATCTAAACATACAAATCTATCATGACTCTCGCCAGGCTAATGTAATTAGCTGTCGCTGTAAGTTCATTGGTGAGCAAGCTGCTATAAAAGCACTGAACAATGAAACGCAGCTGTTGTGTCAATGGCGAGCGAATCGCTTCTTATTTAAATGGGTTAAATACTTAAAACGTCAAGGTCATCAATTTTAATGTTACCAGTGAATTATTAAGGTCTATTCATAATAGTTGACTAAGTTGCTAGGTTATCTATAATACCTAGTAACTTAGTAGGTAATTAGACTTTATCGAGGATTTGCAAATGAAACTGTCTACAAAAGGTAGGTACGCTGTAACTGCAATGATGGATTTGGCGATTAATGACCGAGAAGGTCCTGTGACGTTGTCAGATATTTCAGGTTGGCAGGGTATCTCGCTGTCGTATCTTGAGCAGCTGTTTTCTAAACTGCGAAAAGCCAAGTTAGTTGAAGGTGTCAGAGGCCCCGGGGGTGGATATCGCTTGGGTAAGCCGGCTGACAAAATTAGCATTGCTAACATCATTTTAGCTGTAGATGAGTCGATTGATAGTACTCAATGTAAAGGTGCTGAAGATTGTCACGCCGGAGACCGTTGCATGACGCATAAGCTCTGGGAAGATTTGAGTTTCCGTTTGTACGAGTTTTTAGATGGAATCACGCTAGCCGACTTCATTGAGCGTCCTGAAATCAAAAGAATTACCATTCAACAAAACTCGACATCGAGTCAGATTAGCCGAATGTTTCAACCGGTTGCGCTGGCAAGCTAATTCGATAGGCTCAGAAAGTTATTCTGGGCTGGTTTTTTGTTGATAGACGTTTTGTACGGGGTGAATTTGTAGCATCGTCAGTCGAGAGTCAATCCCGTACCCAGTATAGGCTGCGCCTGTATCCAAGTAACATAGATTAGATGCGAATAACGGCTTGTCGACAATGGAATGACCTACCACTAACAAGTCGATTCCATTGACTTTTGGAACAGACTCAGACGACGTAACATAGCGGTGGCGAATACGAGACCATTGAGCATGTTGCTGCAGCTCAGTATCAGTTTGCAAACCTTTCACGAAGCGTTGCCATGAAAGCCCGATGGGTATGTCCGCATGAACTATCCCGATTTGTCCGGTGGCTGTTGACACTTCAAAAGCCATCGGCAGATCTCTAATCATATCCTCAACAACTTTCCGTTCTGTATCAGTCAGGCGTAGCCACCATTTGCCGCCCGCGCGTGAAGTCCAAGCCTTTAATATGGAGTTGGATTCGGTGGATTGCAGCAGAAGTTGTTCATGATTTCCTTGAATCGCATGAAACCAGGGTTGCTGAAGGTAGTAGGTTACGCGCTCTGATTGAGGGCCGCGATCAATAAGGTCACCTACCGAAAACAGGCGATCATTCTCCCGATCAAACTCAAGTGTCTCAAGCATGATCTCAAGCGTATGGAACATGCCATGTAGATCACCTACTACAAAATCCCTGCCAGAATGATTTTCGGGATAATACTTGAACAGAAGTACAGACATAAATGATGGCAGAGTGACTTTGAATTGTTGATTACTGTCCTTTAGTGTCTAAAGAACAGCTCTGGGATACAAGGATAACATGAAACCCAATAAGAGGGCTTATCCCATAAAAGCATCCTTAGAATTTAAATAGTCAATTTCTTTAGGTGTGCTCTTCCTACCTAGAAGCGCATTCCGGTGAGGAAAGCGACCATATTTCTCAACAATGCCTCGATGATGTTGAGCAAAGCGTGCATTTTCTTCTAGCCCAGCGGCTTCAAAGCGTGCGACGCAAAGATCCTGATCGTCCATGTTTTCGCTGTGCATCAAGGGCATATAGAGAAAAGCCAGCTTGTCTTTGTCAATCTGTTGATCAAAATCTTCGATGATAGCGTGCTTAGCTACCATCACTGCATGCTGCTCAGTACTGAAGGCAATGGCTTTGTTGCGAAACATGTTAAGAGGAAATTGATCTAATACAATGCACAGTGCAAGACAGCCTTCAGGCGTGTCTTGCCATTGTTGCAGATTGTTATCAGCTGCGTACTCCCAAAGAAATTCGTACTTATCTTTAATTAAGGTATCGATCTCTTCAGTGGAATTGAACCAATGAGATTTCATTGGTTCGCTGAACCAAAAATTCAGTATTTCTTCGGGCTGATACATCGGTTAAGTTACCCTTTCTTCGGCGCATAAATATCAGTACAGGTTCCTTCGGCAACTTCAGTAGCGAAGTTGAGTGTTTCTGACAGGGTAGGATGAGGATGAATTGTCAGACCGATATCGTGTGCATCCGCGCCCATTTCCAAGGCCAATACGGCTTCGGCGATTAACTCGCCAGCATTAGAACCTACGATGCCTGAGCCTATAAGCTTACCTGAGGCTTTG